>JAZRBJ010000019.1:0-35161 GCA_045635065.1 Faecousia sp.
ATGCAGTCCGCCAGCCTGAAGGCTACCGGTCTGGGTCTGTGCATTAAGCTGAAGCAGGCAGGCGTGGAGCCCATTTTGCAGATGACCGGCCGTGACCGTAACCGTATGGCTCTCATGGGTGATGCATTGGCTGCTGCCAGCTTCGGCATCGACACCATGCTGGCCCTCACCGGCGACCATCCCGTGGTTGGTGACTGCAAGGATTCCAAGCCTGTTTATGACCTGGACTCCGTGGGCATTCTGAAGATGCTCAGCAAAATGGAGGAAACCGGCCGTGACTGCGGAGGCAATCCTCTTGCCGGAAATACCGTAGATAAGGAAACCGGCGCCATTACCGATATGTCCGGCACTCCCAAGTTCTATAAGGGCGCATCCGTAACCCCCGTTTACGAGCCCCTCTTCCTGCAGATCAATAAGCTGCGTCAGAAGGTGGACGCCGGCGCTAAGTATGTGCAGACCCAGGGCATCTTTGATCTGGACACCTTCAAGCGTTTCCTGGAGGAAGTGGACAAGGCCGGTATCAAAACCCACATCATGGCAGGCATTATTCCTCTGAAGGCTGCCGGTATGGCCAAGTACATGAACGAAAATGTTCCCGGCATCGATGTGCCTCAGGACATGATCGACCGTCTGGCTGCTGCCGCTGCTGAAGGCAAGGAAAAGGGCATCAAGGGTCTTCCCGCCAAGCTGGGCATGGAAATGGCTGCTGAAATGATCGCTAAAATCAAGGACGAAAAGCTGTGCGACGGCGTACATATTATGGCCATCGGTGCAGAAAAAAATGTTCCCACCATTCTGGAAAAGGCAGGCATTGCCATCTGATAATCCAACATCCCCTGGCAGGAAAAACCCTGCCGGGGGATTTTTTAAATCGAGAGGCATACCTTTTGGAGGGGCAGGACTGTCCAAATCCAAACCTTTTGTGCCGTTTACTATATCTTTCATTGCTTTTTCCTGTTGCAAAGCACCCCTGTTTTTGTTAAAATAAATGTACATACACAATTTGGAAAGGATGTACTTACATGAAGCGTATTTTTGCTCTTCTGCTTTGCCTTGTTCTGTTTGCATCCTGCTTCTCCGGTTGCGCCTCCAAAAAGGATGAAACCGTGCTGAAGGTAGGCTACGGCAGAGCCAGCATTGTGCCGGAACATTCCTTGCCCCTGCAGGGCTATCCCGGCGCCCAATTCCGTTATTTCAACAATGTGCTGGACCCCATTTATGCCACCGCCATTGCCTTCCGGGATCAGAATAACAATACTGTGCTTTTATTCCAGTATGACCTGGCGGACTGCAACAATCTAGGCATCACACAGGGCATTAACGATCTGATGGAAGCCTTCTCTCTTCCCAGAGAAAACATCATCATTTCCGCTACCCACACCCATTCCGCGCCCATACTGGGTGATGTCAGCAACAACGAATACCTTACCTCCTACTGGAGAAAACTGCTGCGCCAGCAAACCGTTGCTGCCGGCACTGAAGCCCTGAACAACCTTCTACCCGCAGAGGTTTACGGCGCCAGCATTGAGACCAAGAATCTGAATTTCATCCGTCACTACCGCATGGATGACGGCACGATTTCCGGCGACAATTTTGGTCATCAACACGGCGACGGCTACGCAGTGGTGAAGCACATGCGGGATGCAGACCCGGAGCTGCAGCTGCTGCGCTTTAAGCGCCAGGGCGGCAAGGATGTGGTCATTGCTAACTTCCAGACTCATCCCCACAGAGCCGGCGGCGGTACATCGCTGGATCTGACCTCCGATTTTATCGGTCCCATGACTGTTTACCTGGAGAAGAATCTGGACTGCCACTTTGCCTACTTTAGCGGCGCCAGCGGCGACATTGACCCCAGCAGCCGTATTTCCAGTGAAAATGTAACCCTTAACCACATAGAGCAGGGCGAAGCCCTGGCCCAGTATGCGGAAATGGCATTCTCCCAGATGAACAAGATGGACGCCGGCGCTGTGGAGCTTCTGCAAACAACCTGCACCGTAGAAAATATAAGCGGCGCAGAAACCACTGAACGGCGCATTACTGTTTTCTCCATCGGCGATGTTGCCTTTGTAAATAACGATTACGAAATGTTCTGCTCCAACGGTAAGTACATTAAGGATAACTCTCCCTTCGAGATGACCATCGTCACCACCATTGGCAGAAGCACCTCCTGCTACATTCCCGATGCCGCAACTTTTGCCTACGAGGATATTGACAGCTACGAAGAAACCAAGTGCATCCATCCGGCAGGCACCGGTGAAATTCTTGCAGAAGCCTTTGTGGCTGCTCTGAAGCAGATCTACCCCGGTGAAAAGTAAGGAGGAACAGATTATGAAAAAGATATTGCTTATTTCCCTGGCTGTTCTTCTGATCCTCTCCGCTACTATGCTTTATGGCTGCGGCGGCAAGGAGGACTCTGCTGCTTCCACCCTTTACTGGAATGCCGACAGAGGTGCGGAGCGGATTCCCGAAGCAGATGGCAGCTATCAGGTCAATTTCCTGAAGGATGGGCAGTTGTTTACCTATCGGGTAGCTGATCAGGCCATGATGACCCGCATTGATTCTCAAAAAGCCATGGGGTTGTCCATTGACAAAAACGGTACCATCACTGAAGCTGTTTTCCTGGCGGATATGCCCCAGTATTATCTGGCGCTAAACTATACCGTTCAAAGTATCGGCGGCAACAAGATAAAGCTTAATTCCCTGCGTACCTTTGCAGGTACGGAGGTATTGGTAGAATTGGACGAAAACACACCTGTTCTAGATGTCAGCCAATATGCAGAAACCAAAGGCACACCCACCACCCTGCAAAAGGGTGACGGCGTTACTGTCATTGCCAATGCCAACGGCTCTGTAAACACCATCTTTGTAGATGGCCGCCAGGGCATTTACACCACCCAGATGCGCTACTGCCCCATTTGTGAAAAGGATGTAGCGTTCACCAACTGGTTCTCCAGCGCGTCCATGCCCTTCTTCTCCGGACATTTCTACCTGGAAAAGGACATCGAGTTAGCAGCAAGCACCTCCACCGGTCAGGGTGAGATCACCCTGGACTTAAATGGCAAAACCATTACCATGGTCAAGGAGGGTCAACGCTTCTACACCCAGGGCGAAGGCTCTATTTTGAATGTGATCGACACCGTCGGCGGCGGCAAAGCTGTGGTTGCCAGCGGCGGGGAAGGTCCTTTCAAGTTCGGTATGTTCACCCGCATGGACGGCTACGGCTGCGAATTTAACATGTACAGCGGCACCATCGATGCCTCCAATGCCGTATGCGACTACGGTTGTATCGTAGATAACTACAACGGCGTATTTAACATGTACGGCGGCACCCTCATCGGCGGCACCACCTACGGCGTGGGCGGCGGCGCCATCATCGTGCAGAACCATGTGAATATCTACGGCGGCGAGATCATCGGCGGCCATTGCCACGATCTGGGCGGTTACAAAAACAATCCTCCCGGCGGCGGCACCATCCGTCATAACGGCACCACCAGCACACTAAACATCTTCGGCGGTATCATCCGCGGCGGCAAGAGTGAGTATGTGGGCGGCTGTATTTACATCAACGGTACTGCCACCATTTCCGGTGATGTACTTATCACCGGCGGCAGCGCAAAGCAGGGTGGCGGCGGTTTGTATGTCAACACCACCGGCGTACCCATTATCTCCGGAAATGTACAGATCATTGACAACGAGGACGGCGATCTTTATTTCTTCGAAGGTCGGCTTCTCACCATTGGCGAGACCGGACTGGGCGAAGACGCCAAGCTGGGTATCAGCATGGATACCCCCGGTGTATTCACCGCCAATGCTGTTCCTGCCGATCTGGTCAAGTGCTTCTTCAGCAATTCCGGAAGAATCTCCCGCAACAGCGATGGCACACTGTCTTTGAAGTAATGAAATACGCCAAGGGCGGGTTGCATACAACCCGCCCTTAATTTTTATGCCGCAGAAGACTGCAAGCTCCCATTTTGCAGAAAAATCACCCCTTGTATTTCCAGGTGCATTTTGGTATGCTGACAGCAAGAAAAACCTCCAAGGGAGCTGATTCTATGAAACGAATTCTTTGCCTGTTCCTATGCCTTTTGCTGGTAGTCGGCGTGTTCGGCTGCAGCAAGAAGGAAGAAGCCTCCACCCTGCAGGTTGGCTTCGGCAGAGAGGACATTACCCCGGCTTACTCCATGCCCATGCGAGGCTACGACAACCCGATGGAACGCTGGTCCCAAACGGTGCTGGATCCGCTGTACACCACCTGCATTGCATTCCGGGACGCTGACGGAAACACCGTGCTTTTATACCATAACGACCTTTGCTCTACCCCCGCTACTGTGTTCACCTTTATTCGCAAAGAGATCAGTGAGCAAACCGGCATTCCTGTGGATAACATTATGGTGTCCGCCACCCACACCCACTCCGGCCCGGGCAGCAATCATGGCCTGCGATGATATGACCAAGCAGACTACAGGCAAGGTACAAATCCTTCGAAACGACCTGGAGGCCTATGTAAAAAACGATTCCGTGCGCATTCTGGCATACGCCTTCTCCATCGGCGATGTGGCCTTTACCATGCACCCCTACGAAATGTTTGATACCAACGGTAAATTTGTGAAAGACAATTCTCCCTTCAACATAACCTTCGTCGTCACCCTGGCTAACAATAGTGGCGGATACATTGCTGCAGAATGGGCCTATGAATATGGCGGCTATGAAGTAGAATATGTAGGCTACAACAAGGGCACCGCCGAAGATCTTGCCAGCATTGCCAGGCAAACACCTACTGGTTCGAATGGTATTCTACTACCGCCCTGCCCACCGCCGGCGGTCACTATATTCTTGCATCCGATGTAAACCTGATCAGTACCGCCAAAATGGGCAACACCGAAATCTGTCTGGATCTCAACGGCAAGACCGTCACCCAAACCGCTTACGGCAAGCAAACCTACACACTGGATAACGGCGGCACCTTAACCATTATGGACAGCGTGGGTGGCGGCAAGTTCATCCCCGCCAGCACCGATACGGACGCTCCGGAAGCCAGAAAATGGGGCATGATCATCAACACCGAAGCGGTGGAAAGCACCGTAAATCTCTACGGCGGCACTCTGGACGCCTCCAACTGCACCGCTCAGTATGGCTGCGCGATTAACCAAACCGCCGGTACCTTCAATATGTACGGCGGCGAGATTCTGGGCGGCACCGCCTATGGCACCGGCTCCACCGCCATTCGTGTGGGCGGTAATTTCAACATGTACGGCGGCAGAATCGTAGGCGGCAAGCACATTGATATCGGCTATCAAAGTATCAATGTGGAAGGCGGCGCAACCATTCGCGCCAGCGGTATCATCACAATCTATGACGGCATCATTGAAGGCGGCGAATCCTATACCAATGGCGGCAGTATCTATCTGGCCGATAACGCCAAGCTGGTAATGAAGGGCGGCACAATCACCGGCGGAAAAAGCGCCGCCAACGGCGGCGGTGTGTATGCCACCAATCTAGCCACCATTACCGTTTCCAGAAACGCCCAAATTACCGGAAACGAAAAGAGCAACCTGTGGATCGATTCCTTTGCCAAAATATATATTGGCGACGAGGGTCTGGGTGAGGAGGCCTTGATCGGTATTTCCATGACCCAACCCGGAGAGTTCCTTTCCGGAGTCCCCGAGGGAGCAGATATCACCAAACATTTTGTTAGTGACACACCCTCTCAAAAGCTGGTTAAATCCGGCGCTGACGGCTGGGCCCTGAAATAAAAACACCCGACAGAGAAAATCCTCTGCCCGATATTTTTTTCTTGCATATGAATTTTCTGTGTGCTATACTAACCTCAAACAAGCACCTGCAATAAGGAGGTCCTCTTTATGAAAAAATTTTTACCTTTGGTTCTATGTCTTTTGCTTGTAATTTGTCTGATAGGATGCAACAACAAACCAGATGATGCAGGCTTAAAAGTCGGCTACGGCAAGGCGGATATTACTCCGGAAAAAACAATGCCCCTGCAAGGTTATCCCGACCAATTTTTCCGTTATTCTTCCAATGTTCTTGATCCTATTTATGTTACCGCCATCACCTTCACCGACAACACAGGTAGCATCGTCGTTCTGCTTCAGTATGATTTGGCAGACTGCAACAATCTGGGCATTGTGCAGGGTCTTAACAAGCTATCCAAGACCTACGGAATTGATCGCGACCGCTTTGTGCTTTCCGCTACCCATACACATTCTGCCCCTTGGCTTAGTGAAATTCCCGGTAACGACTATCTCAGCAACACCTACAGCGACCTCTTGCGAGATAAGACCGTGGCAGCTGTTACAGAAGCCATGGAGAATCAGCTTCCTGCTGAAATTTATGCTGCCAGCATCGAAACAAACAGCTTGAATTTCTGCCGCCACTACCGACTGGAAGACGGCACCCTGGCAGGCGACGACAACAGCCTGGGTGGTCGCCGCATTGTAAGTCATATGTCTGAGCCGGACAGAGAACTACAGCTGCTGCGCTTCAAACGGGAAGGCGGCAAGGATGTGGTTTTGGCCAATTTTCAGGCTCACGCCAACATTGTCGGTGGCCTGAGCCGCTACGAGTTGTCCTCTGACTTTATTGGCCCCATGACTACCTATGTGGAGGAAAACCTGAATTGCCACTTTGCCTATTTTAGCGGTGCCAGCGGTAATGTGGACGCCAGAAGTCGTATCTCTTCCGAAAATGTGGTCACCAATCACATAGAGCAGGGACAATCTCTGGGTCAGTTCGCTGAAATAGCATTCTCCAACATGAAAAAGATGGGAAACGGCGCTGTAAAATTCTTGCAGACCGAATGCACAATCAGTGCCAACAGTGGCGGTGCCCAAAAAGTTGACCGCCGAATCACCGCATTTTCCATCGGCGATGTTGCCTTTATTAACAATGATTATGAAATGTTTAGCTCCAACGGCGAATATATTAAGGATAATTCGCCCTTCAAAATGACCTTTATCACTACCATCGGCCTTAGCACCAATTGCTATATCCCCGATGCTGTTACCTTTGCCTATGAAGGAACTACTTACGAAGAAACCAAATGTTTCTATGAAGAAGGCTCTGCCGAAATCTTGGCAGATAGTTTTGTAGATGCGCTTAATCAACTTCACGAAGCCAACCCAACAACGACAACCGAAGACAATCGCGTTGCCAAGGCTCAGCTATATTGGAACGCTGACAAGGGCATGGAAAGAGCAGCTGAAGCCGACGGCAGCTATCAAGTATCTTTCCTTCGGAATGGTCAGTTATCTACCCTCCGTGTCGCCGACAAGGAAACCATGGACCGCATTGACAGCCAAAAAGCTGTAGGTCTGCTCGTTGACAAAAATAACACGGTTACCGATGTCTTCTTCATGGCAGATATGCCACAATCCTTCCTGGCGCTAAATTACACCGTGCAGAGTATGGGTGGTAACTATGTGAAGATCAACTCTCTGCGTACCTTTAATGGTGTGCAATTAATGTTTGAGCTGACTGAAAATATTCCCGTATACGATGTAAGCGAATATGCAGAAATCAAAGGCACGCCTACCACATTGCAAAAGGGTGATGGCGTAACCATTATTTCCGACAACGACGGCACCATACTCGCAGTTTATGTGGACAATCGACAGGGCATATACACCACCACAAAGCGCTACTGTCCCATTTGCGAAAAGGATGTGGATTTTACTAACTGGTTCTCCGCTGCTTCCATGCCCTTTATGTCCGGTCACTACTATCTGGAAAAAGACATTGATCTTGCCATGAGCACCTCCGTGGGTTCCGGCGAAATCACCATAGATCTAAATGGCAAAACAATAACGATGATTAACGAAGGTCAGCGCTTCTATACCATTGGTGAGTATGTGATTCTGAACCTCATCGACACCGTAGGCGACGGCAAAGCAGTTGTGGCCAGCGGCGGCAAAGGTCCCTTCAGGGCTGGCATGTTTGTACGCATGGACGGCTACGGCTGTGAATTTAACATGTACAGCGGCACCATCGATGCCTCCAATGCCGTATGCGACTACGGTTGTATCGTAGATAACTACAACGGCGTATTTAACATGTATGGTGGCACTCTCATCGGCGGCACCACCTACGGTGTAGGCGGCGGCGCAGTTATTGTTCAAAACCATGTGAACATTTATGGCGGTGAAATCATCGGCGGCTACTGCGCAGACCTGGACGGCTATAAGAACAATCCTCCCGGCGGTGGCTGCATCCGTCATAACGGTGCTGTACAAACCCTGAACATCTATGGCGGTATTATCCGTGATGGCAAGACCGACTACCACGGCGGTTGTATATATAGCAACGGACCTACCTTTATCTCCGGCAATGCCATTATCACCGGTGGCAGCGCAGCGTTGGCCGGCGGCGGTGTATATGCCAGCGTTACCGCAGATATTACAATTTCCGGCAGCCCCAACATTTCCGGAAACGAAAACGGCGATCTTTATTTCTCCGAGGCACAAACCGTAACCATAGGTGAAGATGGCTTAAACGAAGACGCTAAGATCTGTATTGATATGGAAATCCCCGCCACCTTCACCGAAAATCCTGTTGCGGCAGATCGCATTAAGTGTTTTTCCTGCACCAGAGGAAAAATCGTTCGCAACGCAGACGGCACATTGCAATTAAAATAATCACATGCAAAAAGAACACCCGGCAGAGGAAAGCCTTGATATGCACCCCAAAAGTTAGACACTTTTGGGGTGCATATCACCTCTGCCGGGCATATTTTATGCTTTGGGAATCAACTGCAGGGTAAATGCCAGATGTTCATCCAGCACCTGATACTTTTCCAAAAGCTTAGGGCCGCAGCTGTTAGAGCCGATACCCGCCTGGTAACCGTCCAGACAAAGTACGGTGCTGCCACTTTCCTCCAGCTCATAATTATGGGCTTTTGTGGTCAATTCCTCCTGGGTATAGTGAGAAACGTTAAAGCTGAAAGGCTTGGCTCCCACAGCTGTAAGGGTTACACCATCACCGGAAAGCTGTACATAGTCGCAATCCCAATGGCTTCCGTTTTCCTGAGGACGAATATAATCCTCATGGAGCTGCGCCACATCTGCCCGGAACACATCATGCCAGCCGGCATGATGCTTATCCACATAGCTTTCCATGGGACCCACTCCGCTGTATTCCACATTGTTCATTTCCTTAGGTAAGAACAACCGCAGACCCAACCGGGGAAGTTCCGGGAATTCCATGTTGCGCGCAGCCTGCACATCTGCCGTAATTACGCCTTGATGAGAAATGGTCCAATGTATATCCAAATTCAGCATCCGTTGCAGCCACACGGCAGAAACAGAGGCAGTTACCCCAATATGCACTGTTCCGTCCTCTTCCTGGGCAAGGTTGAAATCATAGGCTCTGGTAATTGCCCGGTCATATCCGGCAGCCATCCACTCCAGCTTGATCTTGCGGTCATTGTCCGTAGGCGCCCGCCAAATGTTCAGCTCCATGGGGCGGGTTAAAAGCTCCTTGCCGCCCAGATACAACCGCACAGGCATGCCGGTTCTCTTGATAAATTCATAAACAAAGCCTTCGCCCTCTACCAAAATCTTATGCTCTGTTTCCTCCACCCGAAGATTACCGGGCAGGCTTTCCTGCATAGGCGTCATGCTGCGCGCACCCACCTGCACCTCATCAAAGCCCAGCAAATGCCCAGCCTTACACAGAGGATGATCCTGTTTGCTGTAATACAGAATTTTCAGCCAGCCGTCAGCAGGCAGCGTCAAAGCAACCTTGCCCTCTTCATGGGGCTGTACTGCCGGCACGGGCAACTCTCCCTCTGCCAACACCTTGCCCTTCTGCCGCAACTCATACCGGGCGGTCAAATACTGATCCAGGGGCAAAAAGTCCATATAATTATGCACCGTCAGGTGTTCTCCGTCATAATTGCACACCCGGGCAGGACGATGTACATTCCAATATTCCCACAGGCCTGTGGAAGGTCTGCGGTCGGGATACACCAGTCCATCCACGCAGAAATTGCTGTCGTGGGGGAACTCACCATGGTCTCCGCCGTACCAATACATAGCCTTGCCGTTGGGGGCATCTCCTTTATAAACCGCATGATCACACCATTCCCATACAAACGCGCCGCAGAAACCCGGGTGCGCCTGAATTACCTGCCAATAGTCCTCAAAATCGCCGGGACCGTTACCCATGGCATGAGCATATTCGCAAAGAATAAAGGGCTTATCCGGATTATCCCGGAAGTATTCTTCCATGCGGGGGAAGGTTGCGTACATATAGCTGAACAAATCCAAATCGGAATAATCATTTTTTCTGTCCGGCTTGCGGTACATAGCGCTTTCATAATGAGTCAAACGGGAATCGTCAAAGGCCTTTGTCCAAGCCAGGGCCGCTTCAAAAATGCAACCATACGCGCATTCATTGCCCATGGACCAAATCACCACACAGGGGCGATTTTTATCCCTGTGGACGCACAACTGAATTCTGTCCACCGCGGCTTCCGTAAACCGGGGATCGTCTGCCATGGGTTCTGCCCAGCGCTCTGTCAGCACCGTGCCCTCCGGATGATACAGCTTGTAGCAGCCATGGCTTTCATGGTCCGCCTCGTCAATCACCATAAAGCCATACTCGTCGCACAGCTGATACAGCATGGGGGCATTGGGATAGTGGCTGGTACGAATGGCGTTAAAATTAAATTCCTTAAACATACGCAGATCCCGCTTAATATGCTCCAGATCCACCACCGGACCTGTCACAGGATCGGAATCGTGGCGGTTAATGCCCCGGAATTTAATGGGATTGCCGTTCAGCAGAACCACATTGTTCTCAATTTTAATTTCCCGGAAGCCCAGCCGGTCAGTAATCACCTCGTTTTCTGTTTCCAAAACCAGGGTGTACAAATAGGGCTGCTCCGGATTCCACAACACAGGATTGGTTGCCTGCATTTTGGGCTGCGCCCCTGTGGTGCAAGCCACCAAACTGTTTTCAGCATCATACAGGCTAAGCTTTGTTTCGCAGGCGCTTTCCAGCTCCACCAAAACCTCACCGGTGTGAATGTCGGTATGTACAAAGTAATCCCGGATATGCTTTTCCGGGCGTTTCAGTAAATATACATCCCGGAAAATACCGCTGGTGCGGAATTTATCCTGGTCCTCCATATAGCTGCCGTCACACCATTTCAGCACTAACACAGCAAGGGTATTGTTGCCGTCGCGAAGCAGATCCGTCACATCAAATTCCGCTGTAGCATGGGACACCTGACTATAACCCACAAATTCGCCGTTGAGCCACACATAGAAGCAGGAATCCACACCCTCAAAATTTAAATAGGCTTTGGGGGCAAGGGAGTCTTTTTCATAACCAAAACTATGAATATAAGCGCCGCACGGATTTTCCCAGCTTACATAAGGCGGGTCAAAGGGAAAGGGATAGCGGGTATTGGTGTATTGATGGGCATCATAGCCATGACATTGCCACACGGAAGGAACTGGCAAGGTGTCAAACCCGGAGGCATCGAAACCCTCCAGGAAAAATTCCTCCTCCATTTCCCGCACATTGGGGTAATACCGGAATTTCCAATCCCCGTTCAACAGCTGAAAGCGGTCAGACTTTTCTCTGTGCTCCACAAGATCATCTCTGCGGCAGGATGCCGGTACATAATATGCCCGGTTGGGCTGCGTGCCTAAATGCAACACCGACAAATCTTCAAAATAATTCGGTACGATCATATAGTTCCCTCCTTGTTTATTCTACGGTTATTCTATCACAAGCACAATCCTGTTTGCAAGAAAAAGGAGTGCTTTCGCACTCCTTTTTTCAGTCTGTCAATAAATTTTGACAGACTGAAAAAGCCGTCAAGACAAGCAACGCGACTCCGAAGTGTATAAAGATACTCGAGAGGGAAGCGTTGCGCAGTAAATCAGAACACCTTGCGCAGCAAGACTTTTAGGCTTTTCTACGCTGCAGACCGTTGAGGACACCGGTCCCAACAATAACGAAAAGCGGCCAATCATCAAAACTTTATGTTCTGACGATTGGCGGCTTTTAACTTATTTTGCCGCCTTGGCAAGTCGACGCTCTTCCTTAGTCTTGCAGAATTTTTCCAACTGAGGAACAAACATCAGGCAAATCAGCGCTGCGGTGAAGCCGCCGTTATACAGGCAGAAGCCGCCGTGCATATCGGGAACAGCCGTTACCAGCAGGTAATGCAAGCCTGCAACCAGCATACCGTAACCAAAGCCATACTTGCCGGCAACAGGGCTTAAGCCGTTGGCATAGCACAAACCAATGAGAATGGATTGATTTGCAATGGTAAGGGTGTAGTTCTCTACACCCAGCAAGCCGGCAATCCAGCCAAACAAATAGGCTGTCACGATGTAGCCCAACATAATGGGCAGCACATTCCGGGGATGGCTGCCGGAATTGCAGGTAGCCAGCATGCAGAACACAATGCCAAAGGTCATACCGGTCCAAACCGTTGCCATCCGGGCGGCGCCGCCGTCCAGAAATGCAGCCAGATTGTAATACGCCACAATCATCAAGCCAAACACGCCCACATTCATCAGGAAGGGGGCTTTGCCATACTTGTTGGTAAAGCTGACGGAATGGCCGGAATCTTTCATCAGATTCCAGTAATCCTTCATTTTGCAGCCCATGAGCAAAGCAAACACGATGCACAGACCAAACAGCGCCACGCAGAAAATATTGCAGGCGTAGAAGAATTCTGCCTCCGGCACAGCCAGGGTGCTCAGCTTACTCAGGTCACCCAACTTCATACCCAGCATTACATTGTACAAAACAGCCCGCAGGAAAAATGCAGTCATGCCAATGGGAACAGCGGCAGAATAGTGATCATAGCCCTTATGAATATTGGGGGCATGTCCCAATCCGGCAGGCAGGAAAAAACCGATGATGATACCCACCACCAGCGCCAACACAAGACCCAGTGGGTTAAAGCCCACATGCTCCACACCGGGATAGCGGAACAGAAGCTCGGAGATCAGCGGCGCGATACCGGTGGAATACAGCATGGCATTACTCATGGCACCCAGCTTTTGTTTCTTTACCAGGCAGAACAGGCATACACCTAAAACGGTAGGCATTATATTTAGCAGGTTAATGCCCCAAGAACCGAAACCGATGGTTAATAACACGCCCAGGGTAGTCACATTATTGGGCTTGGAACCGGGCAGGCAGCAAAGGATCGTGCAGAACAAGCCCACCAGACCCATATTCAGGAAGGTGGCGCTAAAGCCGCCCATGGCAAAATAGTTGGTGGAGATCTTACAGGGACCGCTCATAATATTCCACAAGCCGGCAAACATGTACTTCCGGTCGGGCAGAGCCACCGCGGCCACCAAAAATGCCAAAGAGAAAAACGCAAAGAACAGTTTCAAAAAGCTTTCCTCAGAAAGGTTTTTAATCTTCTTCATTTTCATACACCTCATAATTAAAATCTGGGCAATCCGAGCCCAAAAGATCGAATTGCCCAGACGGTCGGCGATTTATATCTCCTATACTCCACCGCAGTTTCCTGCGTTTATCCGTCAGTCATACAGGAGCGATTATTTCTGCTTAAGCCTTCTCGGCAGCCTCAACCACATGCTTCATCAGCACGGTGGTGGTTACGGCGCCAACACCGCCGGGAACGGGAGTGATGGCCTCAACAATGGGCTCGACCTCATCGAACACACAGTCGCCGGACATGCCGCCCTTGCCCTTGGTGGTGATCTTCTCGGGATTCCAGTTCATGGAAACATCAATCACAATCTGACCCTCACGGACAAAGTCCTTGGTCAGGCTGTTCAGCACACCGGCAGCCGTCACGATAATATCTGCGTTCTTGCAGATTTCTGCGGTGTTCACAGTGCGGGTGTGGCAGACGGTAACTGTGGCATTCTTGCCCATGAGCATCATAGCTGCGGGCTTACCAACCACCAGGCTGCGGCCGATAACAACGGCATTTTTGCCCTTGCAATCAATGCCATAGTGGTCCAGAATTTCCATGCAGGCAGCGGGGGTACAGGGCGCATAGCCCAGATCCTGACCCTCAAACACACCGGCGTTGGACATGTGGGTCATGGAGTCCACATCTTTCTTGGGAGCAAGACGGTTGCAGATTTCGTCCTGGTCTGCTTTCAGGTGCTTAGGCAGAGGACGGAACATCAGCACGCCGTGGATGCTGTCGTCAGCATTGACCTCGTCAATCACCTTCAGCACATCTTCCTTGGATGCATCCTCGGGCAGAACAAAATTCTTAACACCGACGCCCACTTCCTCAGCGCGCTTGGTTGCGCCCTTCTCATAGATGAGGTCAGAGGGATTCTCGCCCAAACGGATAATGCCCAGACATGCCTTCACGCCCTTTTCCTGCAGAGCAGCGGTACGAGCCTGCAGAGCGGCCACCAGGGCCTCATTTACTTCTTTACCAAGCAGTTGCTTTGCCATAATATTTTCCTCCTAATCTTATACGCCGAAACCGGCCTTAACGATATTGAAGATCTCATCTGCCATGGCGCCATACTTTTCCAGCATGCCCAGAGCCTTGGCGTTCATATCCTCAGCAACCTCACGGTTCTTCAGGGTCTTGGTGTTAATAAACACATTCAGGGAAGCAGCCTGCAGAGCAGCCTTGCAGCACACAGCGCCGCAACCGGCATCGGAAACAGCCAGACGGCTGCCCTTAGCAGCAAACACAGCAATGTACTCAATGGCCTGACAGCACAGCTCCATAATCTTCATGGGTGTGGAACAGGCAATGATGGTAGCCTCTTCCATAACCTTGTCACGGGTGGGGTCATCCTTGGGAATGCCGTAAGCCTTAGCCAGAGGCAGGAAGTTGACCTCGTCAGCCTCCACCTGATCCAGCAGTTCCTTTTGCAGAGCATCGCACTTAGCCTTCAGCTCGATGATTTCTGCCTCCACCTCGGCGTACTTTTTCTTGCCCACAGTCAGGCTGCCAACCATGTTGCCCAGCGCAGTACCCACAGCACCAACCAGCGCAGCAGCGCCGCCACCGCCGGGAGCGGGAGCATCGGATGCCAGAACTTCCACAAACTTGCGGCAGGATTCCATTGTCATATCCATAATCATATCTCCTTTTTTCGTTCCTACAAAATACCAGTTTTCGATATTTGTACACTGAGTAAAAGATACCACTTTTTACCCGGAATGTCAACGGCATTATGGGCAAATAATAAACAATCCGTAAACATTTCGCCGGGATTCTTGCATTGTGGAAAATTTGCAATATAATAATACCAACAAACGAACAAGGGGTCATTCTATGGGTGCGCTTATCCGTCGTCTCCATGCCGGGCTGCGTCGGTTTATGACCGGACGCTACGGAACTGATAAACTGAATACCGCAATTCTGACTGTGGGAGTCGTGCTGAGCCTTTTGTGCCTGTTTCTTCCCTTTCCCTGGCTTCGCCTTGCCCTTACTGTCATATCCTACAGCCTTATGATCTGGGCCATTTTCCGGGCGCTTTCTCACAACACATATAAGCGCTATCAGGAAAACCGCAGATTTCTGGCTTTTATTGAGCGAACGAAGGACCGGGATCACCGGTATTTTTCCTGTCCCCGCTGCCGCCAGCCGGTGCGGGTCCCCCGGGGTAAGGGAAAAATCTCCATTACCTGCCCCAAATGCCGGGAAAAATTTATTAAGAAAACCTGACGGGTGCTTCGGCACCCGTTTTTCTGTCAAATCCCCACGATTGAGAGGGATTGACGGGCAGCGGATTTCGCAGTAAAATACAATTAAAAGGAGGTATTGCCATGACCGGTAAGCTTTTACAAATTGATCCCTGGCTACAGCCCTATCAGCAGGATCTGGCGCTGCGCGCAGAAAACTATAACCGCAAGCGCAACGAGCTGCTGTTGCCCTGGCAAAGCCTTGCAGAATTTGCCAGCGGCCATCAATTTTTCGGTTTCCACAAGGAAAAGGGCGGCTGGTACTACCGGGAGTGGGCGCCGGGGGCAGAGGCTATGTATCTGACCGGTGATTTTTGCGGTTGGGATCGGCACGCCCATCCCATGAAAAAGAAGGACGGCGGCATATTTGAGCTGTTTTTTCCCGGAGAAGACGCCTTAAAACACGGCCAGCAGGTCATGTCCATCGTGGTTCATGACGGGCAGGAATTGGACCGCATTCCTCTGTATGCTGACTATGTAACCCAGAATCCCATCAGCCACGAATGGAACGCAACTCTATTTCTTCCGGAGAAGCCCTTTTCCTGGACGGACAAGGGCTTTACGCCCCAAAAAAATCTGTTTATCTATGAGTGTCACATTGGCATGGCCCAGGAAGCGCCAAAGGTGGGTACTTATGCCGAATTCAAAGAGCAGGTTCTTCCCCGCGTCAAGGCCTTGGGCTACAACACCCTTCAAATCATGGCGATTATGGAGCATCCCTACTATGCCTCTTTTGGCTATCAGGTAACCAATTTCTTTGCCCCCTCTTCCCGTTTCGGCACGCCGGATGAACTGAAAGATTTCATCAACACCGCCCACAGTATGGGCATTGCGGTGCTTCTGGACGTGGTTCATTCTCATGCCTCCAAAAACACCCGGGAGGGCATTCACTGCTTTGACGGCACCGACTATCAATTCTTCCATGCCGGCGCCAGGGGTGACCATTCCGCCTGGGGCACCAAATGCTTTGATTACAGCAAAAATGAGGTCATTCACTTCCTGCTGTCCAATTTAAAATACTGGCAGGAGGAATTCCATTTTGACGGCTTCCGTTTTGACGGCGTCACCTCCATGCTGTACCACAATCACGGTCTGGGTCAGTCCTTTACCGGCTATCCCGACTATTTTTCCCTGAATACGGACACCGATGCCGTTACCTTCCTGCAGCTGGCTAATGATCTGGTTCGGGAAATCAATCCCAATGCCATCACCATTGCCGAGGACACCTCCGCCCTGCCGGGTCTGTGTCTGCCGGTTTCCTGGGGCGGTGTGGGCTTTGACTACCGGCTTGCCATGGGTGTGCCGGATATGTGGATTCGACTTTTAAAGGAAACCCCCGACGAAAACTGGGATCTGAATCACATTTACTATGAACTTACCAATCGCCGCCCCAAGGAAAAGGTCATTGGCTACTGCGAATCCCATGACCAGGCTCTGGTGGGTGACAAGACCATTATGTTCCGCCTGTGTGACAGCGCCATGTATGACTCCATGGAAATTTCCAATCCCAATCCGGTGGTGGAACGGGGCATGGCTTTGCACAAACTGCTCCGGTTGCTGACCATGAGTCTTGGCGGTGAAGGCTATCTGACCTTTATGGGTAACGAATTCGGTCATCCGGAATGGATCGACTTCCCCCGGGAGGGCAACGGCTGGAGTTATCACTATTGCCGCCGGCAATGGAGTCTGGCAGACAACCCGAATCTCAAGTATCAGTATTTGAACCGCTTTGAGAAAGCAACGGTTTCTCTGGTCAAGCGCTGCCGTCTGCTCAGCGGCAAAGACAAGCAGCTGCTGGTTCACAACAGTGACAAAGTGATGGCATACAAAAAGGGCAGCGCCCTGTTTGTATTCAACTTCCACCCCTCCGCTTCCTTTGACGGCTACTTTGTGCCTGTGGACAAAGCGGGAGATTACACGGTGGTTCTGTCCAGCGACGACTTTGATTTCGGCGGTCACGGACGGGTACACCACCTAACCTATACCGCCCGCAAGCAGCCCGACGGACGCATCGGTTTCCAGATGTATTTACCCAACCGCACCGTAACCGTGCTGAAAAAGAAATAAAAAGCCCCGACAGTTGAGCGATACTCCATAAGGAAGTACCCGCTAACTGTCGGGGTTCTTGTTTCTTAGTACATTCCGCCTGCCTGGGCAGCAGCTGCAGCAGCTGCAGCATCAGCAGCAGGATCGGGCTTGTCGGCCACCAGAGATTCGGTGGTCAGCACGCAAGCTGCAATGGATGCGGCATTCTCCAGAGAAGAACGGGTCACCTTAGTGGGGTCCACAATGCCTGCGGACACCATATCCACATACTGCTCGGTGTAGGCGTTATAGCCGTAACCCACCTTGCGGGAGTTCTTGATCTTCTCAAAGACCACACTGCCATCCACACCGGCGTTCTCAGCAATCTGACGGATAGGAGCCTGCAAAGCGGTGGCAATAATCTTAGCGCCGGTCTTCTCATCGCCCTGCAGAGTAGCGATCAGCTTCTCCACAGCAGCAATGGCATTAACCTGGGCGGTGCCGCCGCCGGCAACGATACCCTCTTCCACAGCAGCGCGGGTAGCATTCAAGGCATCCTCCACTCTCAGCTTCTGCTCCTTCATGGCAACCTCGGTCTGTGCGCCGACCTTAATCACGGCAACACCGCCGGACAGCTTAGCCAGGCGCTCCTGAAGCTTTTCGCGGTCATAGTCAGAAGTGGTCGTGGCAATGGCAGCGCGAATCTGGTGGGCACGGGCCTTGATAGCCTCAGCATCACCGGCGCCATCCACGATGGTGGTGGTATCCTTAGTAACCACGATCTGACGGCAGCGACCCAAATCCTCCAGGGTAGCCTCGGTCAGTTCCATATTCAGCTGGCTGGAAATCACGGTGCCACCGGTGAGAACAGCGATGTCCTGCAGCATTTCCTTGCGGCGGTCGCCAAATCCGGGAGCCTTGACGCAGACGCAGTTGAAGTTGCCACGCAGACGGTTAACCAGCAAGGTTGCCAGTGCGTCGCCTTCCACATCCTCAGCAATGATAATCATCTTCTTGCCGGCCTTGACAACGGGCTCCAGAATGGGCAGAATTTCCTGAATGGAAGCAATCTTCTTATCGGTGATCAGAATGTAGGCATCATCCAGAACTGCCTCCATCTTGTCGGTATCGGTGACCATGTAGGGGGAAATATAGCCCCGGTCAAACTGCATGCCCTCCACGACCTCCAGGCCGGTTTCGGCAGTCTTGCTCTCCTCAATGGTGATAACACCCTCGGTGCCAACCTTTTCCATCGCCTCAGCAATCAAAGCGCCGATGGCCTCATCGCCGGAAGAAACAGTACCAACTCTTGCAATGTCAGCAGAGCCGTTCACAGGAACAGAATGTGCCTTAATGGCAGCAACCGCTGCCTCCACAGCCTTTTCAATGCCCTTGCGCATAACCATGGGATTTGCGCCGGCGCTGAGATTCTTCAGACCCTCACGGGTAATTGCCTGAGCCAGAACAGTGGCGGTGGTGGTGCCGTCACCGGCAACATCGTTGGTCTTGGTAGCCACCTCACGAATCAGCTGCGCGCCCATGTTCTCAAAGGCATCCTCCAGCTCAACTTCCTTGGCGATGGTCACGCCGTCGTTGGTGACCAGGGGAGCGCCGTACTTCTTGCCCAGCACCACATTGCGGCCCTTGGGGCCCAGAGTCACTTTAACAGTATCTGCCAGCTGATCAATGCCTGCCTGCAGCTTCTTGCGAGCTTCCTCGCCGTAAACAATCATCTTAGCCATAATTCAATTCCTCCTTAGTCGGTTACCACAGCCAGAATATCATCCTGCTTGACAAACTTATACTCCACTTTGTCCAGGGTGATGTCTGTACCATTGTATTTGCCAACCACAACCTTGTCGCCAACGACAACGGTCATAGCCACATCCTTGGTACCGGGGCCAACTGCCACAACCTCATAAATGGCGGGCTTTTCTTTATTGGTCGTCGCCAGAATAATGCCGGAAACGGTGGTCTCCTGGGCCTCATTCTGCTTCAGCAGAACATTGTCTGCCATGGGCTTCAGTTTCATAACAGATCCTCCACAAATCGTATTTAGATCGCAGCAAATGCCGCCTTTATCTACCGTGTTAGCACTCGTCGGAACCGAGTGCTAACTTATAATACCCCATCCCCTGCAAAAAAGCAAGAGGAAAAAGGAGTTTTATCTTAAAATTTTTGTAAATTTTCTCCAAGGGGAATTTCCCTGCAACCTTTACAAACAGGAAAATTTTGACAAGTTGCATATTTTTTGGTGAAAGTGATGAATTATCTCGTTTTATTACCGCTTTTGCTCTTTACTTTTGTGCGTTTTCCCTTTATAATGGATATATCTTTGGGATTAGGAGGTGATGTGGCATGGGAGAAGCCATTGCGGTTCTCTCCGGAAAAGGCGGAACCGGCAAAACCTCTGTCTGCGCCGGCATCGCAACCGCCCTTGCAGACGCCGGCGCCAAGGTTCTGTGCATCGACTGTGATATCGGGCTTCGCAATCTGGATATTTCTTTGGGGCTGAGCCAACTGGGCGCTCTTTCCTTTGAAGATGTCAGCCGCCACGGTTATTCTCTTGACCAGGCGCTGTGCCACCCCCAATTCCCAAACCTGCAGTTTTTGACCGCGCCCATGAATTGTGCAGCAAACACCATCGACCAGACCGCCTTTGCGGATATGCTGCGTATGGCACGGCTTCGCTATCAATACATATTTCTGGATGCCCCCGCAGGCATTGAGGACGGCTTTCAGTTAGCTGCCCGTTATGCCGACCGGGTAGTGCTGGTCACCGGTGCAGACCCTGCCGCCATTCGGGACGCTTCCCGGGCAGGTGAGCTGCTGGAGCTGATGGGCAAGGCCGATGTGCGCATGGTGGTAAACCGCATTCACAAGAAAATGGTTGCCGCCATGAATCTGACCGTTGACGATATTATGGACCGGGCAGGCCTGCCCCTTCTTGGCGTTGTGCCGGAAGATTCCCATGTAACACTGGCTGCCACCTTTGGTCAGCCTCTTTTGAAACACACAAAAAAGGGAGCATCTGCTGCCTGTCGCCGCATTGCCAAGCGGCTGCAAGGTCTGCGGGTCCCCATATCCCTATAAAAACCCGGAAAGGAGTGGCCGAGATGAACATTGCATTCCTGGCTCATGATAAGAAAAAAGAACTGATGGTGCAATTCTGTACCGCATATAAAAGCGTGCTGGTAAAGCATGATTTGTTCGCCACCGCCACCACCGGTCGGCTGATTGCAGACAATACCGGTCTGCCCATCACCTTGCTGCTTTCTCACAAGCAGGGCGGACATCAACAAATCAATGCCCGCATTGCCTATAACGAAATCGACCTGGTTCTGCTGTTTACCGATCCCAACACCACCGACCCCTGGGATGACAACCAGATGATCGAAACCATTCGCGATTGCGATAAGCACAATGTTCCCATTGCCACCAACCTTGGCAGCGCAGAAATGCTGGTCATGGGTCTGCAGCGGGGCGATTTGGATTGGCGTGAGATGCTGGCCGCCAATCCTAAATTTTAAATATTGCACGATATGAGATATAAGATGCGGCGCACCGGTATCTTATATCTCTTATCTTTAGAAAGGATTCTTTACTATGAGTATGATTAAACCCCGAACCCTGTCCGGTTTTATGGAGCTGCTTCCCGGCAAGCAAATTCAGCTGGAGCGCATGATGACTGTTCTGCGGGACACCTACGCCATGTACGGCTTTGCGCCCCTGGACACCCCCGCCATTGAGGACGCCCAGATTCTTCTTGCCAAAGGCGGCGGCGAAACAGAAAAACAAATTTACCGATTCCAGAAAGGCGACAACGATCTTGCCTTGCGCTTTGATCTGACCGTTCCTCTGGCAAAATATGTGGCATTGCATTATAACGAGCTGGCCTTCCCCTTCCGCCGCTACCAGATCAGCAAGGTCTACCGCGGTGAGCGGGCGCAGAGAGGCCGTTTCCGTGAGTTCTATCAGGCTGACATTGATATTATCGGCGACGGCAAGCTGGATATTCTCAACGAAGCCGAGATTCCCGCCATTATCTATAAGGTGTTCCGGGGCTTTGGCTTACGCCGTTTCCAGATTCGGGTAAACAACCGCAAGATTCTCAACGGCTTCTATGCCATGCTGACCCTCAGCCACAAGAGTGGCGACATTATGCGTACCGTGGACAAGCTGGACAAAATCGGCGCTGACAAGGTGCGCACCATTCTCATGGAAGATGTTGCACTGACCGCCGAGCAGGCAGACGAAATTCTGCGCTTTATTGCCATTTCCAGCACCAACGCCCAGGTAATTGCTGCCCTGGAAGGTTATGCCGGCAGAAATGAGCTGTTTGATCTGGGTCTTGCGGAGCTGAAGGCTGTCACCGCCAACCTCTCCGCCTTCGGTGTTCCCGAGGAAAACTTTGCCGTGGATCTGACCATTGCCCGTGGTCTTGACTACTATACCGGCACCGTGTATGAAACCACCCTGCTGGATCATCCCGAAATCGGTTCCGTTTGCTCCGGTGGCCGCTACGACAATCTGGCAGGCTATTATATTGACAAGGCGCTGCCCGGCGTGGGCATTTCCATCGGTCTGACCCGCCTGTTCTATGTGCTGGATGAGCAGGGTCTTTTGAATCCCGAACTGCCCTCCGCGCCTGCAGATGCCCTGATTCTTCCCATGACAGACGATCCCGCCCCCGCCATTGCTTTGGCAGAAAGCCTGCGCAGCAACGGTCTGCGGGTGCAGCTGTATGCCGAGCCCAAAAAGTTTAAACAGAAAATGAGCTATGCCGACAAGCTGGGTGTTCCCTTTGCTGTACTATTGGGCGAAGATGAAATTGCCCAGGGTAAGTGCGCGGTGAAAAACATGGTAACCGGCCAGCAGGTGCTGCTCACTGCCCAGGAGGCCGCACAGCACATTCGCAGCTCCCTTGCCGCCAACAACGGCAACATTATTCTGGAGAAGTAAGCATGGAAGAAAAATTTGCTGCCGCCTGGCAGGCAAACCGGGAAAAGGCTGCTTCCCAGGGTGTGCGTATGCGCCCGGTGGCTAAGGAAGAGGCCTTGAAACAGGCCCGCCGTTTTCTCGGCTCCGGCCGCTGCAGTGACGGCTTTCACGATCTGGCTCAAAAAGGCCTTTTGAGGCTTTCTTTGGAAGCTTTGGTCATCGATAAGCGGTTTACCGCTCTGTTTACCGATGAAGAAGCCAACAACGCCCTGGAAAAGCTCCTGGACGCAGGCTACCGCTTTTGATTTTACACAACTACGGAGGTTGCCATTATGAAAAAGATTTTACCTATTCTTTTGGTTCTTGTAGCTCTGTTGGGATTGGGTCTGTCCGCTGTCATGGCCGTTCCGGCTATGTCTTCCGGCAATAGCGCTTTGTTACAGGAAGCCGTCACTATGGCCGTTATTCTTTTCGGCTTGCTTCTGGTGGTTTGTATCACAGCCCTGTTGCTTCGCAACAAGCAGATGGTCGGTAGTAAAGTAACCTTGGTCGTTTTTGTTCTGACGGTGTTGCAAGCGCTGCTGCTTTTGCTGTGCTTCCTGGCATCCCAGGGCAAGCTGGGGCTTTCTACCCACCCCACCGAAACAATTCCCACCACTACAGCAGCTGCAACCGAGGACACCACCGTTCCTCCCACCACTGAGGAAACCGTTCCTCCCACCACGGAAGAAACCGTTCCTCCCATCCAGGCTGCCCACACCGCCGACACCGACCCTGCAAACTGGAACATCAAATGGGACATTATGGCCAACGGCGAAGTGGTGGACAGCTATGTAAGAGAAGAACCCATCTCCGTTGATGACGGTGATTATTTTGCCCTGCCGGGCATTGCCACCTTCCGGGGCAGCAATTACCGCACCAACGGTGCTTACGGCACTGCGGAAATTACCACCGCAGAACTCACCACTTTGTGGCACAAAACGGTGGGCGCCAACAACGACCCCCACTGGTGCGGCTGCGGCTGGACCGGTCAGCCCCTGGTGGTGCAATGGGATGCTGAAACCAAAGCAATTATGAACCTCTATCCCGAGGCAAAAGCCAAAGAGGACTTGATTGAGGTAATTTACGCCAAAATGGACGGCAAAATCCATTTCTACGATCTGGTTACCGGCGAGCCCACCCGGGATGCCATTAACATGGGCATGTGTTTCAAAGGCTCCGGCGCCATTGACCCCAGAGGCTATCCTCTCATGTATGTGGGCAGCGGTATCAACGAAACCGGCAAGCCTGCCAGAATGTACATCGTCAGCTTGATTACCGGCGAAATCCTCTGGGAACAGTCCGGTAAGGACAGCTTCACCAACCGCGGCTGGTATGCCTTTGATTCCTCTCCCCTGGTGGATGCGGAAACCGACACTCTGATCTGGCCCGGCGAAAACGGCATTCTTTACACCTTTAAGCTGAACACCCAGTATGACAAAGCTGCCGGCACCATTTCCGTGGCTCCCGACAACGAAGTAAAAACCCGGTACTCCAACAAATATTCCAACGCCGGCAGAAGCCGGGGCTACGAAGGCAGCGCCGTTGTGGTGGACAGCTACCTGTATGTAGGCGAAAACAGCGGTATGTTCTACTGCGTGGATTTGAACACCATGGAGCTGGTTTGGGCTCAGGATGTGAAAGACGATGTCAATTCCTCCCCCCTGTTCGACAGAGACCCCGACGGCAAGGGCTACATTTATGTTTCCCCCTCTTTGGAATATGTGGGCGCCAAGGGCGACATGAGCATCTATAAGCTGGATGCGGAAACCGGCGAAATCGTCTGGACCTACACCATGACCTGCAACACCACCAACGACATTTCCGGTGGCGCGCTGGCCTCTCCCCTGTTAGGTCAGCCCGGTACGGACCTGGAAGGTCTGATCATCTTCACCATGGGCCGCACGCCTACTTTGTGGACCGGTCGCATGATCGCTCTGGACAAGCAAACCGGCGAGGTGGTTTGGGAAACCAGCACCGGCAACTATGCCTGGAGCTCTCCCGTTGCCATCTACACGGAAGAAGGCAAGTCCTACATCTTCCAGGCAGATGCCTCCGGCAACTGCTGCATGTACGAGGGCGCTACCGGCACCCGGCTTACCACCCTAGAGCTGGGACAAACGGTGGAGGCTTCCCCCGTGGTATTTGGTAACTATATGGTTCTGGGTACCAGAAGCGGCATGTACGGCTTCAAAATTTCGTAAACAAAGCAAACGCCCATGCCTGTTGGCATGGGCGTTCTTTTATTTCATAAGCTTATCAATGGCCTGACAAAGATCATCAATGGCGGTTTCATCGCCGGCAGATACGGCATCCACCATACAGTGTCGCATATGATCTTTCAAAATCACTTTTCCTGTATTATCCAGCGCACTTCTCACCGCAGCCAGCTGCACCAACACTTCAGAGCAGTCATAACCCTCCTCCACCATGCGTTTGACCTTTTCCAGATGGCCAACCGCCCGGGCAAGACGGTTGATCACCGCTTTTTGATTTTCATGGACATGGCCATGGCTGTGGGCAATCCCATGCTCGTGCATATAGGCATGGTCATGCTCATGGCTATGAGAGGACATATTACCCCTCCTTTTCAGAATTTTTCTTATCATACCCTATTTTTCTCCATCTTGCAAGCCCCTGTAGGGGATAGAATTGTTTTGACTGACAGGGGCGAATCTGCTATAATAACAAAAACTATGTTCACCTCCGGGAGGAATCTGTTATGAGAATGAGAAAAATGCGCAATCTGGAGCCCCGTATGGAAAAATGTGCCGCCTATCGCATTGTTGAACCTGCCGCTAAAAAAAGCAGTTGGCGGGATTTGATGCCCCAGGCCACCGCTTTGTGGGTAGAAGTTGGCTGTGGCAAGGGCAAATTCACCGCCGAGACCGCCGCCGCCAACCCCGATGTGCTGCTGATTGCTGTGGAGCGCTGCCGGGAAGCCATGGTGGTCGCCATGGAAAAGGCCAAATCCATGGAGCTGAAAAATGTATTCTTTATCGATATGGATGTGGCACTGATTGAGGATATTTTTGCAGCCGAAGAAATTGACCGCCTGTTCATCAATTTCCCCGACCCCTGGCCCAGAAAGAAAAACGCCAAGCGCCGTTTGACCCACAGAGGTTTTCTGGATAAATATTGCCGGGTGGTGCGTGCCGGCGGCGAAATCCACTTCAAAACCGACAATGCCCCTCTGTTTGAATTCTCCGTGGAGGAATTTGCCGCCTGCGGATTACAGGTGAACAATCTGACCCGAAATCTTCACGCCAATGGCATCATGGGCATTATGACCGGCTATGAGGAAAAATTCCATGCTTTGGGTACACCCATCAACCGTTGCGAGGTGGTATGCAAGCCTTTCCTGCTGCCGCCCGAGGAAAAGAAAACCGCTGTGGAGGAAGAAGCATGACCACCTACCAGGCAGGCAGCTGTGATGTTGCCGTAGTGGGCGCAGGACACGCAGGCATAGAAGCCGCATTAGCGGCCGCCCGCCTGGGCATGCGTACCATCCTGTTTACCATCAATCTGGACGCCGTGGGCAATATGCCCTGTAACCCCGCCATTGGCGGTACGGGCAAAGGCCATCTGGTGCGGGAATTGGACGCCCTTGGCGGTGAAATGGGTCTGGCGGCAGACCGCTGCTGTATCCAATACCGCATGCTCAACCGGGGCAAGGGCCCGGCGGTTCACTCTCTGCGGGCCCAGGCAGACCGGCGTAAATATCAGGAATATATGAAGCATGCCCTGGAGCAGCAGGAAAATCTCCAGCTGAAGCAGGCCATGATCACGGAAATTCTCACCCAGGACGGCTCTGTCACCGGTGTAATGACCCATTTAGGGGCAATCTATTCTGCCCGGGCGGTGATTCTCGCCACCGGCACCTACCTTGACAGCACCGTGATCACCGGCGAATCCGTCTATGCCTCCGGCCCGGACGGCATGCACGCCTCTGAGGGACTTTCGGATAATCTGCGGCAATTGGGCCTGCCACTGCGCCGCTTCAAAACCGGCACACCTCCCAGAGTAAACCGCCGCAGCATTGATTTTTCCAAAATGGAGCTGCAGATAGGCGACGACACCATTGAGCCCTTTTCCTTCCGCACGGAACACGCGCTGGAAAACCGGGCGGTGTGCTATCTCACCTACACCAACGAAAAAACCCACAAAATCATCACCGACAACCTCCACCGCAGCCCCATGTACGATGGCACCATTGCCCGCGTAGGCCCCCGGTACTGCCCCAGTATCGAAACAAAGATCGTGCGCTTTGCCGATAAACCCCGTCATCAGCTTTTT
The DNA here is from genome assembly GCA_045635065.1 of Faecousia sp. Taxonomy (GTDB): domain Bacteria; phylum Bacillota; class Clostridia; order Oscillospirales; family Oscillospiraceae; genus Faecousia. Next base: position 26,983 of record JAZRBJ010000019.1, read on the forward strand.
ATTGAACCCTGCGGTTTGGACACAGAGGAAATGTATATCCAAGGTCTTTCCTCCAGCTTGCCGGAGGATGTGCAGCTTCAGATGCTGCACTCCATTGAAGGTCTGGAGCAGGCAGAAATGATGCGCCCCGCCTATGCCATCGAATATGAGTGCGTTGACCCCACCGCCTTGCTGCCCACATTGGAATGTAAGGCTGTTTCCGGACTTTATGGCGCAGGTCAGTTTAATGGCACCTCCGGTTATGAAGAAGCTGCCGTTCAGGGTCTGGTTGCAGGCGTCAACGCAGTGCTGAAGCTGCAGGAAAAGCCCCCCATGGTTCTCACCCGGGACACCAGCTACATCGGCACCCTCATTGACGATCTGGTAACCAAAGGAACGGAAGAGCCTTACCGCATTATGACCAGCCGTTCAGAATACCGGCTGCTGCATCGGCAGGACAACGCCGATCAGCGCCTGAGCGCCATTGGCGCTGCCGTGGGTTTGGTAAGCCCGGAGCGCCTCGCCCAGGTGGAGGAAAAATACGCCGCTGTGGACAGAGAAATCCGTCGTCTGGAGTCCTGCGGTGTTCCTGCCTCAGAGGACCTAAATGCTATGTTAGCCGTCCGGGAATCTGCTCCGGTTGCCAACTCTGCCCGCTTGGCAGATCTGCTGCGCCGTCCCCAGATCACCTATGATGACATTGCGCCCTTTGATCCGGATCGACCCAACCTACCTCCCGCAGTAACGCAAGAGGTAGAAATTCAGGTCAAGTATGCCGGCTATCTGGCCCGGCAGGCAAAACAGGTAGAGGATTTTAAGCGGGAAGAAGCTCGTCTGCTCCCCGCAGATATAAACTATGACGCCATATCCGGATTGCGCCTGGAAGCAAAAGAAAAACTTTCCCAGATTCGACCGGTTTCCATCGGCCAGGCAAGTCGTATCTCCGGCGTAAGCCCGGCGGACATTGCCGTCCTCCTCATCTGGCTGGAACAAAATAATTAAGCACAAAAATCACCTTCTTGGCATAGATTGCCCGGAGGTGATTTTTATGCCCATTGTGCAAACCCAAGTTCCCATTACATCAGAAAGCTGCGACCGCATGATTCTGGATTTGGTAAAAACCTATCCTTTTTGTCGCACGGAGGTAATTACCTCCACCGCTTTTCAACGGCCCTTGCGTACTCTGGTCATCGGCACAGGCAAGCGAAAGGTAATCTATTCCGCCGCCCATCACGCCAACGAGTGGATCACCAGTCTGATATTGCTGAAATTTGCAGAGGATTTTGCACAGGCCATTGTGGCAGGAGAAGAAATTTTTGGGGTGGATGCCCGGGCGCTGGCAGCTGCCGCCACCATTTATATGGTTCCTATGGTTGATCCGGACGGCGTGGACTTGGTTACTGGCGCCATTGCCCCCGGTACTGTTTCCTATACAGCTGCCCGTAATCTTGCGGACTTTTATCCCAACATTCCTTTCCCGGAAGGGTGGAAAGCCAATCTTCTGGGCGTAGACCTGAATTTGCAATACCCCGCCGGGTGGCTGCAAGCGCGGGAAATTAAATTTTCCCAAGGGTATACCCGTCCCGGTCCCCGGGATTATGTGGGCAGATCGCCCTTTGACCAGCTGGAAAGCCGGGCTATGGCCGGATATACGGAATATATTGAGCCGGCGCTGGTGCTTGCCTATCACTCCCAAGGGAAAGAAATTTACTGGCAATTCGGTGACGAACCGGTACCCGGCGCCAGAGAACTGGGAGAGGAATTTGCCCGGGTCAGCGGCTACACCCTGGCAGACACGCCCTACGAATCTGCCTTTGCCGGGTATAAGGACTGGTTTATTAAGCGCTTCTTCCGCCCGGGCTATACCATTGAAGTTGGAGAGGGTGTAAACCCCTTGCCTCTAAGTCAGTTTGATGACATTTATAAGGATAATCTGGGCATCCTGGTCACCGCTGCTCTGGGTGTGCCGGTAAATCAATTTTTCCCTGTTGACAGATAAGAAATTATGCTGTAGAATAAACTTGTGATTAGAACGCAACTTTTGTTTAGGCGGTGATCCCGTGACACAGAGAGAAAGACAGATCCTGCAGCTGATCGAATCCGACCCCATGATTTCCCAGCAAGCCCTGGCGGATGCCTTGCAAATCACCCGTTCCTCCGTGGCTGTCCACATTTCCAACTTGATTAAAAAGGGTCACATTGCCGGCAAGGGCTATGTGCTTCGCTCCGGCAGTTATGCCGTGGTGGTAGGCGGTGTGAATATGGACATCGGCGGGCGCTCCTTTGCCCCTCTGGTTGATTCCGACTCCAACCCCGGCAATGTGTCCATGAGCCTTGGCGGCGTAGGGCGGAATATTGCCCACAATCTGGCGTTGATGGGTACGGATGTCCGTTTGCTCTCCGCCTACGGCGATGATGTGTACGGGCAAAAAATTGCCGCCTCCTGCGCAGAGCTGGGAATTGATGCCAGTCACGCCCTGCGTTTGGCTGACGAACGCACCTCCACCTATTTATACATTGCCGATGAGCAGGGAGAAATGGCGCTTGCCCTTTCTGATATGGAGGTTTGCAAACGCATTACACCCGCTTATCTTTCCGCTAACCTCCCCCTGATTCAGAACGCACAGGTGGTGGTGGCAGATACCAATCTGCCGGAGGAATCTCTGGTATTCCTTGCTGAAAACTGCCAACGCCCCCTGTTTTGCGACCCGGTTTCCACCGTCAAGGCAGAAAAGCTTCTGCCTATCTTAAACCGAATCCACACCCTGAAGCCCAACCGGCTGGAGGCGGCGTTGCTTTCCGGTGTTCCCATTGAGAAAAAGGAAGATGTAGCACTGGCTGCCCAAGCCTTGCTGGATAAGGGCGTTCACCGACTGTTTATTTCTATGGGTGCCGACGGTGTTTATGCCGCCACCCGGGAGCAGCAGCTGTGGCTGCCCAACCTCCCCGGCAACATGATCAGCACCACCGGCTGCGGTGATGCCTTTATGGCCGCTCTGGTATGGGCATATCTGGAGGGTACTGACCTGAAAAACACCGCCCTTGCGGGTCTGGCCGCCGGCAGCATTGCCATGGAAAGCCGGGACACCATCAACTCTGCCATGAGCGCAACAGCTCTGCGTAAACGCATGAGTCTGAATCATAAATAACAAAAGAACAGGAGAATTTAGTCATGCTTAATAAATACTTAGATGTCAATCCCGAAGTCGCCGCTGCTCTGGCAGCCGGTAAGCCCGTTGTGGCTCTGGAATCCACCATCATCTCCCACGGTATGCCCTATCCCCAGAATGTGGAAACCGCACTGAATGTGGAGCGCATCATCCGTGAAAACGGCGCTGTGCCCGCTACCATTGCTATCATCGACGGCCGTTTGAAGGCTGGCCTCACCGCTGAGGAAATCGAATACTTTGGCAAGAAGGGTCAGGCCATCCACAAAGCTTCCCGCCGTGACCTGGCTGTGCTGTGCGCCCGGGGCGAGGACGGCGCTACCACCGTTACCACCACCATGATCATTGCCCACATGGCAGGCATCAAGATTTTTGCCACTGGCGGCATTGGCGGCGTACACAGAGGCGCCGAAACCACCATGGACATCTCTGCCGACCTGGAAGAGCTGGGTCAAACCCCTGTTATGGTAGTCTGCGCCGGCGCCAAGAGCATTCTGGATCTGGGCTTGACTTTGGAGTATCTGGAGACCAAGGGCGTTCCCGTCATCGGCTATGGTACCAAGGAGCTTCCCGCATTCTACACCCGCACCTCTGGCTTCCAGGTGGATTACCGCATGGACACCCCCAAGGAACTGGCCGAGGCTTTCAAGACCCAGAACGACCTGGGCTTCAAGGGCGGCATGCTGGTCACCAACCCCATTCCCGAAGAATACGCCATGCCCCTGGAAACCATCACCGCAGCCATCGACCAGGCCATTGCCGAGAGCATAGAAAAGGGCATTCACGGCAAGGAAACCACCCCCTTCCTGCTGGCACGGGTGGCAGAACTCACCGGCGGCAACAGCCTTGCTTCCAACATTCAGCTGGTGTACAACAACGCCAGGGTAGCCGCTCAGACCGCTGCTGTTTACGCAACCCTGTAAACCGGTATCTGCAAAAAAACGCCGTTGCTAAGGTAATTAGCAACGGCGGGTTATGTTTATTAGGTGAAATTTTTCTTTACCTTGCTGTTAATAAGAAAGCAGCTGAGTACAATCAGCACAACCTCAAGAATCACACACCACAGGGCCATATTTGCCATAGCCATAGGCTTCATCATGCCGAAGAACAGGCTGAGAATCAGCACAACCGCCAACATGCCGCCACCCAACAAAGTCCAGATCACGCCGGCTATCTGCTGGGTAAAGGACCAGGCATCGGGGTTCTTCATAGCAAAGCGGAAACGATAGCCCTTTTCATAATTTGCCTCTTTGGGAGGCAGATAACGGTAGCGCAATCCCAGGACAAGCATGGTGACCGGCGCAGCCAGAACAAAGATCCGGGCAAGGACAACCGCCCAGCCCAGCACAGAATCCAGCGCCGGAAACACGGTTGCCAGGTCAAAGGAATCGACCAGCCCCACCAATTTCTCAATTATACTCATGGATTACTCCTTATTTCTCCTCCAGGAACTTCTGGATCTCATGGATAAAGCTGTTCACATCCTGGAACCGGCGGTAAACGGAAGCAAACCGAATATAGGCCACCTCGTCCAGGGGCTTGATGCGCTCCATGACCATCTGGCCGATTTTGTCGGTGCTGACCTCACGGTCCAGGGTGTTCTGAATGGTCTGCTCAATTTCCGTGGTGATCCGATCCAGATCCGCCACATCCACCTGCCGCTTGTCAAAGGCGCGAACCATACTGTTGAGAATCTTATTACGGTCAAAGCCCTGACGGGAGCCATCCCGCTTCACTACAATAATGGGCAGGCTCTCCACAGTTTCATAGGTAGTAAACCGCCGCAAGCAGGCCAAGCACTCTCTGCGACGGCGAATGCTCAAGCCATCCTCACTGTGACGGGAATCCACAACCTTGCTCTCCTGGTCGCCGCAAAACGGACATTTCATGGAAAATCCTCTCCCTTTCCCCATTTATTGGTATTATTATAGCAGAATGGGGCGATACTGGCAAGACCTTTTTTCCCTTGTCATTTTCCCCAAAATAGGGTAAAATACACCTATCCAAAGAAATGAGGCTTTTTTTATGAAAACACGCACGCTTGCTTATATTTGGGGAACACTGTTTGTTCTGTGTGTTACCCTTGGTTTCATTCCGGAACCCGTTGGTTTTTGGAAATTCCTGTCGGTACTCTGCGCTGTTTTATTCTTTGCGCCTGCGGTTTGGCTGGCAATCCGCGCATCCCGCCACCAAAACCGCACACTTATGTTACAATTGATCCGCTTAAGCGCCTTTTCCTTGGGGCTGACATTGGTGGTTTTGGTGCTGAATTTCCTGTGTGTCACCGCCGGTGAAGGTCTGGGTAATTTTCTTTACGGCGTGTTGGTGGTGGTTTCCACACCCATGATCTGCAGCCATTTCTGGGTGGGCAGCCTGTTTGCCTGGGCCTGTCTTCTGTTTTTCTCCCTGTTCCAGTTAAAAGATATTCCCAAAGAGAAAAAACAAACGACCAAAAAGCAGTAAGTTGAGGGAAGTCGGCATTCGATTAAGCTTTACTTCTCATTAAAGGACTCCAAATCAAAGGTAACCACGGTATAAATGGCTTTTTCTTCCCGCTCAGCCAGATCCGCATCCAACTTTGCCTTGATTTCCTTTGCCTTACCCATCAGCTCCGCTGGCAGCACAATATCAAAAATCAGATTGGTGTGCCCGCCGCCCCGAACCATACGGAAATCATGAATGGTGATTCTTGCATCCTGCTGCTGCAGCAGCTCTGTCACCCTGCAGCGCATAGCTTCCATTTCCGCATCTCCGGTGACCACCGGATCATAATGAATCACCAAATGTACCCCATGATGCTTCAGGCACAGCCGCTCCAGATTGTCAATAATCTCATGGCAAAGCAGGGGATCCTCCTTTTGATCCATTTCCACATGGATACTGCCAAACCGCTGACCGGGGCCATAGTCGTGAACCATTAAATCATGATAGCCCAATACATGAGGCTCCTGTTCCATAACCTCCAAAATCACCTTGCGCAGCTGCGGGCTTGCCGCCTCACCCAGCAGGGGGCTGATGGTTTCTTTAATCAGATTCCATCCACTATAAAAGATAAACAGCGCCACCGCCAAGCCCATATAGCCGTCCACCCGCCACTTGGTAAGCAATTCAATTCCCGTTGCCGCCAACACCGCTAAAGTTGTAACTGCGTCATTGCGGCTATCCACGGCTGTGGCTGCCAGGGCGGCTGAATCGATATGCCGGCTCAAATACCGGTTAAACGCAAACATCCACAACTTCACAGCCACGGAGCCTATCAAAATGATTGCCATAGGCCAGGTAATCGTCACCGCCGTGGGGGAAATAATTTTTTCCACAGAGCTTTTCGCCAGTTCAAACCCAATCACAATAATCATGGCCGCTACTGCCAAACCGGAAAGATATTCATACCGGGCATGACCGTAAGGGTGATCCTCATCCGCAGGCATTTCCGAAAGACGGAAGCCGATCAAGGTCACCACGGAGCCGGTGGCATCGGACAAATTGTTCAAGGCATCTGCCGTCACCGACACAGAGCCTGTCACCACGCCCACAAACAGCTTTACTCCAAACAGCAAGCAATTACACAGAATGCCCACAACTCCGGACAACCTGCCTACTGCGCTGCGCACGGCAGGTTTTTCTTTTTTCCTATAATCCTTTACAAATAAGCGAAGTAAAAGTTTTGTCATAAGCATGCTCCTTGCCAAACTATGTCGAAAATCTGACTCTCCTGTGAGTAGACTGCAAAAATCTCTCTTATGTAGACTGAAAAACTACCGGTTCTCCCCCATTTCGGTGGACTTTTTCGCCGGCACACCCTATCCTGTGACTATAGCACAGTTGACCTTCATTATAATATGCTTTTGGCGCTGTGTCCAGTCTTTACCAAGGAGTTCATTTTATGTCTTACAAAATCATTACCGACAACTGCTGTGATCTTCCCCAAGAGGTTTACAATGAATTAAATGTTGCTGTTATCCCTCTTTCTGTTTTATTCCGGGGCGAAACATTGAGCAATCTTTCCGACGGGCAAACCAAAGAAATGTACGATGCTCTTCGAAAAGGAGAAGCCGCCACCACCTCCGCTGCGAATCCTCAGCATTGGAGCGATGTGATCGAGCCCGTTCTGGCTGCCGGTGAGGATGCGCTGGTGCTTGCCTTCTCTTCCGGCTTGAGCACCACCTATCAGTCTGCCGTAATCGCCGCACAGGAGCTTGCGGAAAAATATCCTCAAAGATGCGTACGCGTGGTGGACACTCTTTGCGCCTCCATGGGACAGGGGCTTCTGCTGTGGTACGCCTGTAAGCAAAGAGATGCCGGCCTTTCTATGGATGAACTGGCCGCCTGGTGTGAGGATGCCAAATTCCGTCTTTGCCATTGGTTTACTGTAGATGATCTCATGTTCCTGAAACGGGGCGGCAGAGTCAGCGGCGCCACGGCATTACTGGGCACCATGCTGAACATCAAACCCGTTCTCCATGTGGACAACGACGGTCACCTGATTAGCAAGGGCAAGGTACGGGGCAGAAAGGCCTCTCTGAATGCCCTGGCAGCCAAGCTTGATGAGCTGGGACTTTCCGGAGAAAACGACACCGTATTTATATCCCATGGCGATTGTCCGGAGGATGCCCGGTATCTTGAAAAGATTCTGAAGGAAAAATACGGCGTAAAGGATGTTATGATTCATTATATCGGCGCAGTGATCGGCTCCCACTCCGGTCCCGGCACCGTTGCCCTGTTCTTCCTGGGCAACCATCGATAATAGAAAAACGAAGCGGCTCACAGCCGCTTCCTTTGAGTCTGTCAAAAAACACTTTTTGACAGACTCACAGAGGTCATTAAAGTCGTCAAGACAAGCAACGCGACCCCGAAGTGTATAAAGATACTCGAAAGGGAAGCGTTACGCAGTAAGTCAGAACACCTTGCGCAGCAAGCCTTTTTCGGCTTTTCGACGCTGCGGACCGTCGAGAGCGCCGGTCCCTACAAGAAAGCATAACGCCAATCATCAAAACTTTGTGTTCTGACGATTGGCGGCTTTTTTGACACTCTGA
>JAZRBJ010000020.1:0-16111 GCA_045635065.1 Faecousia sp.
CCTCATTGTCTCCTGTGGGGTACCTTGCGCCCTGCCTTAAGCGGTTTTCTTCCTTTCGCCGCTGACCGCAGCTAACTAATAAGCCTACCCGGGCGTTAAACGGAGGTATTTATGAAACGCGAATTTCTGCAAAATTTCACAATTAACGGGCAGTCTTTGCCCAAAGAAGCTATTGATGCCATCATGGCAGAACATGGCCGTGACATCGAGCGAGCAAAAGCCAACGCCGGCGCAAATGGCGGATCTGATGGCAAGATGTTCACACAGGAAGATGTAAACCGGATCGTATCAGAACGGCTTGCCCGTGAGCGGGATAAGCTGGTAGACGATCGTGAGAAAGACCTGAAGGCACGCGAGGCACGGCTTGACTGCCGGGACTACCTGGACAGCAAGAAGTATCCTGCCAAGCTGCTGGATCTGCTCGACAGCTCCGATGTGGAGAAATTCAAAACCGCAGCAGATGCTATGGTTGAGGGATTTCCTTCCATCGTGCAGTCTGATAGTACTATGCCGCCCCCTTATTCCGCCGGTGCCGGTACAATGGGTAGTGGCAGCTTCGGCTCTGATGCCATCGCTAATGCCTTCAAACCTAAAGTTTGAGGAGTGATTTAATTGGCTATTGAATTAGCAACCAAATTCCAGCCCCATACTGACGAACAGTTTAAGGCTGAAAGCAAGAAGTCCTTGCTGACAAATACCGATTATGACTGGACCGGTGCCCACACTATCAAGGTGTACAAGGTGTCCACGTCCAGCATGAACGACTATAACCGCAAGGGCGAGAACAACGGCAACTGGAGCCGCTACGGTGCTGTAGCTGGTCTGGATGCCACTACCGAGGAAATGACCCTGAAGAAGGATCGTTCCTTCACATTTGCCATTGACAAGCTGGATGCTGACGAGACGCAGCAGCAGCTGGCTGCTGCGTCTGCTCTGGCACGGCAGAACAGGGAAGTTGTGATCCCTGAGGTCGATGCCTATACCTATGGCGTAATGGCTGCCAATGCAGGCCACAAGCCTGACGAACTGGCACTGACTGTGGATAATCTCTACGAGCAGATCTTGACCGGTTCCCAGGCTCTGGACGATGCAGAAGTACCCGAGACCGGCCGTGTGCTGGTGGTTATCCCTGCAATCTACAATCTGATGAAGAAGTGCAAGGATATTGTCATGGAGACCAATGTGGGCAACGAGCTGCGCCTGCAGGGCGTTATCGGCATTCTGGATGGTATGAACGTCCAGAAGATTCCTGCCAACCGGCTGCCTGATGGCTTTGGCTTTATGATTGCCCACCCTGAGGCAACCGTGGCCCCTGTGAAGCTGGAAGACTATACCGTACATGAGAATCCTCCCGGTATTTCCGGTTCTCTGGTGGAGGGCCGTATTGTCTATGATGCTTTTGTCCTGGACAATAAGGCTAAGGCCATTTACTACCAGTCCCAGCCTGTGGCAGCAGCTGCAGCAGTAGAGGACTAACAGCGGAAGGGGCGTGCAGGCGTGGCTTGTGCGCCCCTTTTGGCATGGGAGGTAAATATGAGAAGAATAGACCGGTTGATTATCAAGGCAAAGCGCAGCATTGGCACAGAACTGGTGCTTGCCCTTGTGGAACGTCTTGAAGATGGCTGCAAGGTTCAGCTGCAGCTGGATCACAAGGAGCAAGGAAGGGCATTGGAGGTCTGTGAGAGCCTACACCCAACAATGGATGCTGCGATTGATCATATCTATGCCACGGCTGAGAAATACCCCAACGGCCAGGATCTGATAATTATTGTGGACGATATGCCGGGGTGATGCTATGGCAAAGAAGCGATTGAAATTATCCACACCGGGAGAGGTACGCAAGGCCATGAACCGGGTAGCAAATATGGTGCTTAACGGCGAGCTGGCGGCAAAAGATGCCAATGCAATCTTATATGCTGCCAATGTGATCCTGGGCGCCATCCGAGTGGATGAACAGCAGAAGAAGCTGGACGAATTGGAGCAGCTTGTAGAGGAGATGCAAAAGAAATGAATGGTTTTCTGCGCCGTGTGAGGCTATTACAGGAGCGGTTGAGTAAAAAAAACCCCTCTGTGACATTGATCTATGATGATGGAACAGAGCGGCTTGTGGGGAGCCTAGAAGCTGTTAGCGAGATTATAAAGGATCACAGCATAGTTGATATTAGGTGCACTGGTGAAGGTCAATCCTTTTTTTCGGCATTGCTGGAATCTGAGCAGGAATACGGCGAGAGTCTCGACGATCTGGACGAATATTGAAAAATTATGGAGGGATAGGAAGTGAGCAAGCCTAGATATCACTGGTGGTCCTACGCAAAGGCCATGGTGCGCTTATACCCTAGGTTAAAACTGGAGTATGACGAGATCCATGCTCAAAGTATAACCGGGGATCCGGAACGATTGCCCAGTGGTAAAGGCCACATTTCACGTTCCACCGAAATAACTGCCCTGCGGCAGCTCCCTTCTGCACGTCAGAGGGAATATGATGCCGTCACCAGAGCCATTGAGCAAACAAAGCAGATGCGTACTGGCGCGGACCGGCTGGCAGTGGTGAATATGGTTTTATGGAAAGGATCTCACAATGTGGACGGCGCAGCGCTCCAGCTCTACATATCCGAAACCACAGCACGCAGATATCACAGTGACTTTATTCGTCTGGTAGGCTTTTGCTATGGACTTGAAGATCTGGAGGAGGGAGCATAATGGACTGGAAAAATGTTGCAGTTGAAAAATTAAAGGATTACCAGGCTAAGCGGCAAGCCTTGGAGAGCATTCCACTGGAGATTGCCCAGGTGGAATCCACTATGATCAGTATTCGCGGTGCCCGGACAGATATCACGCCGGTGAAGGGTGGAAGTTCTGGCTATGAAGATAAAATGCTGAATTGTTTGGCACAGAAGGATGAGCTGCAGCGCATCCTAGAGCGTACTATGTTGTGGATAGAAGAGGTTGACGGTGCGCTTTCTGTTCTTGATCCGGAGGATAGAAAGGTGCTGGACTATCTGTGTATCAATCCAGCAAAGGACAGCCTTGACCGCTTATGCAATGAGTTGTTTGTTGATTCAAGGCAGATATACCGGAGACGTGAAAAAGCGCTGCGCAAATTCACCATTGCCCTGTATGGGTGTACGGAGAGTTAAAGGGAAAAAGTTTCCCTTATTTTTACCCTTTGAATGTTTCCGGGGTGTTCCGGATGGTGCCACAGAATACCAAAAAAGGCGGTATTCGGGGGGTATAATACACTGAAATTCAATGGTATTCCACAAGAGTGAAACAACCATAGCAATTCGAATCCCTCATCCTCTGCCAAGAAAACACCGTAATTGTGGTATCACAATTACGGTGTTTTCAGCTAAATTCGGCTTGCACCGAACTAAATTGCCTTACAACAGCTAAATTCCTGCGAAGCTAACTTGGCTTTGCCAGCCATTAGCCGAATTTAATTTAGCTGTTACGAAACAACAATTTAGCAATTATAGAACCATAACCACCGGCCTTGCATGTGCATCTGCCGGTGGTTATAATTATTTAGTTTCCATAGGATGCGATGATCGCGCCTGCGATTACCTCACCGATTCGGCGATAGCCTGCAAGTGATTTGTGCACCTGATCGCCGATGTAGGGATACGGAGGGTTTGCATCGTATTTCTCCAACACGACTTTTCCGTCACGAATCTGGTAATAGCTTTGTCCCCTCTCATACCGAATTCGTTCGTTGCTTACGAGATCACCCTTTTCGTCCAGTTTATAAGGAGAATACTCCGGATTCACAGGGTTGGGATTTGCGCTGAACCACGGCCATGTATGAGGATTGATACCGGAAGTATGAAAAAGATCACAGCACGGAATGGCATTGTATGCCGCCACCTGTTTTTGCATATTAGCCATTGCCTCCAGGCTTTTGCCACTCCCGGGTGTTATCTCCGTATAGCCATCCGCATCCACCCAAGGATACTTTCCGGAGCAGTCCACGGTTACAATCAGTAAACGGCAGGTCATATTCTCCGCGGCATGAAGATTTTCGTAAATTCTGTTGATTGCATACTGCATATTACCTGCAACAGTATTCTGCCCTGTGCCATCGTTTTTGTAAAGATCACCCACTGAACCGATTTCCAAAGATCGGCTGTTATAGCCGCCATAGACTACAATCAGCTCCATACCTGCCACATCTTCCGGCGTTAACGGATGCAAAACCCCTGAAGCATCAGTTTCATTATCATATTCACCGCCAAGGCCCAAATCGCCATCTACCATATGCTTTAAGGAAGCGCCGCCCTTGCAGTGATAGAAGGTCTCAATACCCAGTATTTCCCTAACCACTTCGGGATACACCCGTCTTGCAGTAAGAGAATCTCCTATAAAAAGAACTTTTTTGTCCTTCCATGCGCCGTATTTCTTTTCCATATCCATGAAAACCACTCCTTTAATTATTTCTGTACTCATTGGGTGTCATGCCCATGATGCTTCTGAAATTACGATTGAAGCTGCGTAAAGATTCAAAGCCGCATTCCAGGGCAATTTCCAAAATCTTCTTCCGAGAATTTCTCAAGGTATACCCCGCCTCATTAACACGATAGCGATTCACATAATCTGTAAAGGAAATACCGGTGCTTTGCTTAAAATACCGGGACAGATACACAGAATGATAGGATGTATACGCCGACAATGCGGAGAGCGAACAATCCTCTCCATAGTGTTCTTCTACAAAATGGAATATCTTCATAAGCAAATTTTCTTTGTGATCTGCCCAGTCATAATACTCCGCGCCGGTATCAAATTCCCCGCAGACAGAGTACAGCAAACCTTTTGCCTGTAATTCGCTGTGTCCGCCCCGTAATTGTTGCAGCTTTTCCACATAAAAAGGCTGGGGTGTAAACAGGTGGCACTTAGGCCGCTTGCTCAAAAATGTATTGCTGTACGCCCGAATTAATTGCGGAGAGAAAATACACAAAATATGGGCGCTGTGTTGAGATGTATGCAAGGAATGTACCTGATTTGGAAATACCAGCACCGCTTTTCCTTCCGTCAGTTGGTATTGCATTTTGTCCACAGTAACCGTCAGTAGCCCTTCTACGGCAATAATCAGTTCAAAACTTCCGTGCAGGTGGGGTGGAAAAGAAAAATCCACGCCACTTTCCACACGAAACAACTCATTATCCAGGTAGTTTCTTGACTGATAAAACATGACTATCTCCAAAACAAGTTGATGTTTGTCTATTATTTATTTACCTTTTGGCAAACCTTGTCAAGGTACATATAGTAAAATAAAATTGAATTATGCTGCACCATGTGCAGAGAATGGTTGGACAAACTATGGAATTCTTCAAAGGTATCAACAAGATCAAATACGAGGGCAAGAACGCCCAGACCCCCTTCGCATTCCGCTATTATAACCCCGAGGAGGTCATTGCAGGAAAGACCATGCGCGAGCATCTGCGCTTCGCCATGTCCTACTGGCACACCATGTGCGCAGAAGGTACCGACATGTTCGGTGTTGGCACTCTGGCTAAGAACTACGATGCTACCGATCCCATGGAAGTTGCAAAGAACAAGGCTTATGCAGCCTTCGAACTGATGGACAAGCTGGACATCGACTACTTCTGCTTCCATGACCGCGACATCGCCCCCGAGGCTGACACTCTGGAGGAAACCAACGCCCGCCTGGACACGAGATCGCTGCACTGCTCAAGGAACTCATGGTCAAATATAATAAGAAACTGTTGTGGGGTACTGCAAACTGTTTCGGCAATCCCCGCTACATGCACGGCGCCGGCACTGCGCCCAATGCAGACGCATTCGCATTTGCCGCCGCACAAATTAAGAAAGCTATTGAAATCACCACCATGCTGGGTGGCGAAGGCTATGTGTTCTGGGGCGGTCGTGAGGGCTATGAAACTCTGCTGAATACCAACATGGGTCTGGAGCAGGACAACATGGCACGGCTCATGCGTATGGCTGTGGACCATGCCCGCAGCATTGGCTTCACCGGTGATTTCTACATTGAACCCAAGCCCAAGGAGCCCACCAAGCACCAATACGACTTTGACACCGCCACCGTTCTGCCCTTCCTGCGCAAGTACGGTCTGGACAAGGACTTCAAGATGAACATTGAAGCCAACCACGCCACTTTGGCAGGTCACACCTTCCAGCATGAGCTGCGGGTTGCCCGCACCAACGATGTATTTGGTTCCATCGACGCCAACCAGGGTGACATGCTGCTGGGTTGGGATACCGACCAGTTCCCCACCAATGTCTACGACACCACCCTTTGCATGTACGAAGTCATCAAGGCTGGTGGCTTCACCAAGGGCGGTTTGAACTTTGATGCCAAGACCCGCCGTGGCTCCAATACCCCCGAGGACATCTTCCTGGCTTATATCTCCGGTATGAATGCCTTTGCTCTGGGTCTGCGTATGGCTGATAAACTGATCCGTGACGGCAGACTGGAAAGCTTCCTTGCCGACCGGTATGCCAGCTACAACTCCGGCATTGGTAAGAAGATTGTGGATGGTACCGTTACTATGGCTGAATTGGAAGCCTATGCCCTCTCTCTGGGCGATGTGACCACCAACACCAGTGGCCGTCAGGAATACCTTGAGCATGTAATGAACGAAGTCATGTTCGGCTTCTGAGGTAGCGTATGAAGTATCTCATTGGAATTGATGTTGGTACTTCCGGTACCAAAAGTGTTTTGTTTGATCTTAAGGGCAATGTAATTGCTTCCGCCACCGGAGAATATCCTCTCTATCAGCCCCAAAACGGCTAGGCAAAGCAAAATCCCGATGATTGGTGGAAAGCTGTTTGTGGCACCCTGCAGGAGATCTGCCCCAAGGCCGACAGTCAGATCGTTGGCATCGGCCTTTCCGGACAAATGCACTCTCTGGTGCTGCTGGACAAGGACAATCAGGTTATTCGCCCCGCAATCCTCTGGTGCGATCAGCGTACCGGTGCGCAATGTGAAAAGATTGAATCCATCCTTGGCAGAGAACGGTTGATTGACATTACAGCCAATCCCGCCCTCCCCGGCTTTACTGCTTCCAAGCTTGTTTGGGTGCAGGACAATGAGCCGGAGAATTATGCAAAAGTCGCCCATATTCTTCTGGCGAAAGACTATATCCGCTTTAAGCTCACCGGTGAATATGCTACCGAGGTTTCCGATGCCTCCGGTATGCAGCTTCTGGATGTTGCCGGTCGTTGCTGGAGCGAAGAGGTCTGCCAAAAACTGAATGTAAACATGGCGCACCTTGCCAAGGTCTACGAAAGCCCTGAAATCACCGGTCACATTACCAATAAAGCAGCAGAGCTTACCGGTCTGCCCGCAGGAATTCCCGTTGCCGGCGGTGGCGGTGATAACGCAGCAGCCGCCATTGGTATGGGCGTATGCCGCAGCGGTAAGGCATTTACCACCATCGGCACCAGCGGCGTGGTATTTACTCCCACCAACAGTCCCATCATTGATAAAAAGGGCCGTATTCACACTTTCTGCGCTGCTGTACCCGGCACCTGGCATGTAATGGGCGTAACACAGGCTGCAGGGCTTTCCCTTAACTGGTTCCTTAGCAACCTGGCTCCCGGCATGTCCTACAGCGAGATGAACACGCAGGCTGCTCAGCTGCCCATTGGTTGTGAAAAGCTTTTGTATCTTCCCTATCTCATGGGCGAACGCACTCCCATTTTGGACTCCAATGCCCGCGGTGTATTCTTTGGCTTATCCGCTATGCACACCCCGATTTACATGGCCCGTGCAGTAATGGAAGGTGTATCCTACTCCTTGTACAGCTGTCTGGAAGTTATTCGTGAGGTTGGCATTGAGGTCAGCGACATGGCCCTGTGCGGCGGTGGTGGCAAAAGTCCTTTCTGGCAGCAGATGATGGCGAATATTTATAACATTCCCATTAAGACCATGGCATCCGATGAAGGTGCCGCTCTGGGCGCTGCTATACTTGGCGGTTGCGCTGCCGGTATTTATTCCAGCGTACCGGAAGCCTGTGATAATATTGTTAAGGATAAGAACCACTCTCTTCCCCAAAACGGTGAGCATGAGAAATACATGGCCTACTATAGCCTTTACACCCAATTATATGCATCTTTGAAGAATTCCTTCCGTCAACTGGCAATTATGTAAAATAACCGGAAGCCAACGGTTATTACTAAACGGGTTTCCAGCTCATTATTGTTTGACAATGCTTGACTTTTTCCCCCGTAACATGGTATGATTTAGACAAATTATACCGTGTTACGGGGGGAGTTTTTATGAAAAGAATTTTTGCCATTGTGCTATGTGGACTTATGCTTTTAACGGTAGCCTGCGCTAAAACAGATACAGCTGATACCACTACCGCAGCGCCTACCGCCGAAGTTCTGGAAGAACAAGGCATAAAAAACATTATTATCGTCATTGGTGACGGTATGGGTCCCAACCAAGTCAAGTCCGGTGAAATTGTATCCGGTAAACAACATGTTTTTGCAGACTGGGACCACACTCTGGTAAATACCAATTCTCTTGACAGCAACGGAGAGCCCTTGACCACCACTGACTCCGCCGCTTCCTCTACTGCCCTGGCTACCGGAACACTGACCACCAACGGCCGCGTTGGACAGGATGCTTCCGGTAAGGAATTGAAAACCATTATGGATTATGCTCAGGAATACGGCAAAGCCACCGGTGTCATCACCACCGATGCTATTTACGGCGCAACCCCCAGCGGCTTCTCCGGTCACAGTGAAAGCAGAAACAATTACGATGATATCATGCGTTCTCAGCTCTCCTCCGGTATTGACCTGTTTTGCGCTAAGTATACCGCTGAAGCAATGGAAAAGCGCTACGATATTGCCAATGCAGGCTATACGCTCTGCGACTCCATCTACGAAGCCCGTGACTCCCTGAATGTGGAGAAAGCTTATTGGCTTTTGAATGTGTCAGGCCACACCGCCACCGACAAGCTTAGTAAGGTTACCGAAACAGCTCTGCAGTTTCTCTCCCGTGATACTGACGGCTTTGTGCTGATGATTGAGCAGGCAAACATTGACGGTCACGGACACAGCAATGAATTTAACGGTCTTCCGCAATGCGTCAATATTCTAAACGACACAGTAAGCACAGTTCTTAACTGGGTTGGTGACAGAACCGATACCGCTATCCTTGTCACTGCAGACCACGAAACCGGTGGTTTGCAAATCAGCACAGAGCCCGATTTCGCAAACAAATATACCTGTGCAAACGGTGATGTGCTCTACTATAATTTCACTACCACCAATCACACCAGCACCTGTGTTGATCTTTTTACTTACGGTTTTAACCCGGATTTCACCAAATATTATACCGAAGATCGCCCCGATGCCATTAAGAACATTAACATCTTCGATATGATGCTGGATATTTTACAAGACCCCATGCAAGAAGGATAATCTATTATGTACCGTTATGAAACCCATTGTCATACTGCACCGGTAAGCAAATGTGCCCGGGCAACTGTCCGGGAGACTTTAGAATTCTATAAAAGCATAGGCTATGCAGGCGTGTTCATTACCAATCATTTCTTAGACGGCAATATTAATGTTGACCGTTCTCGCCCTTACGAAGAAAGAATCCAATTCTATTTCTCCGATTTTGAAGAGGGGCAGCAAATTGGTAAGGAGATTGGTCTGAATGTATTCTGCGGTGTAGAAATGTCTTTTGGCGGTACAGATTTTCTTATTTACGGGTTAGACAAAACCTGGTGGCTGTCCCATCCGGAATTGGAAGATATGAAAAAGACGCAGCAGTTGCCCATTTTGATGGAAGCCGGCGCGCTGGTAATTCAAGCCCATCCTTTTCGGGAAGCCTCTTATATCGACCACATCCGTCTGTTTCCCAGACATGTTCACGGCATAGAAATTTTAAATAGCAGCATGTCTGAATTTGCCAACCGGCAAGCGCAAATCTACGCAGAGGCCTATAAGCTTTTACCTTTTGCCGGTTCTGATAATCACTCCGCCGGCAATCGGGAATTTCTAGCCGGCATGGAATTTGACTCCCCTCTCCAAAACGAGCAGGACCTTGTTCAACGGATTCTTCAGGGAGACGGCAAAATTTTTACTTACAGCAACATAAAAACACCGGTCGAATGACCGGTGTTTTTCGTTGGTTTTATTTAGCAAAGCGAAGTGTCACAATTTCAAAGGGTTTCACCGGCAATGTAACCGTATTGCCGTCAAACTCCAGCTCCTGGTTAACACTTTCCATCATATCGCACAGATACGCTTTACGGAAACCGTCAGCTACACGAATTTCCGCATTGCCACGACTACAGCCGGACTCATAAAAGCGGACAATCATGTCATCGTTATTTTCTGCACGCTTCACAGTTTCCAGAATCACATTGGAGGTATCACAGGAAGCCAAAGAATACATTTCGGGCATGGTACCATTATTTGCATCCATATGCATGGTATCCAGAGGTTGATTGAAGCTGTAAGCTTCCCTGGCAACACCTGCCTCCTGCAATGTGCCGCTGTGAGGCAGCAACGCATAGGAGAATTCATGCACACCCTGATCCGCATAATCATTATTAGGGTTAGGATCCGGATGCGCGGAGCACTTCAGCATTGTCAGCTTCAGGGTGCTGCCCTCTGTATTGAATCCATACTTGCAGTCATTCAGCAGGGCAACGCCGTACCCATTTTCAGAAAGATCCGCCCACTTATGACCACAAACCTCAAACTTGGCCTTATCCCAGCTTGTATTCTCATGGGTTGGCCGGTACACATGACCAAACTGCACCTCATAAGCGGCTCTGTCAGCAAAAACATCCAGGGGGAAAGCTGCTTTCAGAATTTGATTTTTCTCATGCCAATCAATATGGGTATCAAAATCAACCCGTCGGCTGTTGGTGTACAGCCAAATATTCTGCGTAATGGTAGAATCAAAATATGCTCTGGTGACACGGAATCCGCTTCTGCAGCCATCCGTTATGGGAACAATTTCAGCCGGCGTATCCAAGATGTATTTTACAGATTTGTAATACTCAGAAAGTTCCCAGACGTCATATTCATAGGGATGATCCTCAAACACCTGCAGCTCGTTGCCGAATTGACCCTCCTGGAATACCTCCCTGTTATGATCTTTGTCGAACAAAGATACAATCCGACCTGCCTCATCAAGAGTCATCCGGTAATGATCATTCTCAGCCTGCAAGCCACTGACAGTTACACGGTTGGTTGTCTGCGGTTTCACCACCACAGCATAACCGAAAGCAGGAATCTGCTGATCCAATTCCACTGTTTGTCCATCTACTGTCACAATGCCGTTTCTGGGGAAGCCAAGTGCGTTATAAACCAGCAATCCACCTGCAGTATCCAGATTCTCTGCAATCGCTTTCAGCTTGCTGCTTCGAATGTTCTCACAGAATTCACTAATCTGCGCATAGTCCATATCCGTGCCGTCATAGACCTCCTTAATAGAAGACCCGGGCAGAATATCATGGAACTGATTATGCAGAGTCTTGCGCCACATGGCATAGATACCGGCAGCATCATACTCTCCCCCGCGGAGCAAATCCAAGTAAGACAGCGCCTCACTCTTCTGTAAAGCAAACTCGCTCTAGCGGTTGCCCTTCTTAACTTTCGCAACCGAAGTATAGGTGCCTCTGTGGAATTCCAGATACAGTTCACCTACCCACTTAGGCGTTTTCTTCAGTTTTTCACAGTTATCGTTAAATTCTTTCTCCGCTTCCTGTAAAAAGGGCAAAAGGAAATTCATTTTTGTCACGGGAATACCAGGCAAGCCCTTTTCCAATCTCCGCTGTTTTTTCCAGCATCTCCCGACTGGGACCACCGCCACCGTCACCATAGCCAAATGTGTTCAGCACATTTTTACTGAACTCCTTCTGGCTGTAACGGTCCCATGTTCCCAAAGCAAACGGCGCAGAAATATTACCCACATAGGTGGCGATTCGGCCATGCACATGGTCTTTTGATGCCCTGCGACCTGTGATGAAATAGGTAAAGACCTCACTTCCGTCAAGGCCCTGCCATTGAAACGCGTCAACAGGCAACGAATTGGAATCGTTCCAGCTGATTTTGGAGGTTACAAAATAGTCAATACCGGATTTTTTTAAAATCTGAGGCAGCGCAGCGCTATATCCGAAAACATCGGGCAGGAAGAGAATTTTATTGTCCACGCCAAATTCTTCCTTAAAGAAGTGCTTGCCGTGCATGATTTGACGAATCAAGCTTTCACCGCTGGTAACATTGCAGTCACATTCCACCCACATTGAACCCTCCGGTTCCCAGCGCCCTTGCGCTACCAACCGCTTCAATTCTTCATACTTCTCCGGGGCTTCCTCTTTCAAATAGCGATAAAGCTCCGGTTGGGAAAGTGTAAAAGGATACTCGGGGTAATCATCCATCAACGCCTTTGCTGTTGAGAAGCTGCGTTGAATCTTTTCTCTGGTCTGATTTCTTGCCCATTTCCATTCCACATCTATGTGCGTATGGCCAATGCAATGCACCACAGGCTTGTTCTCTGTAGAACAAAGCTTCCCATAGAGTTCTTCCGCAAGAAGCGCCCTTGCTGCCTGCACGCTCTTCTTATATTCCTCACTAAGAGGCTTGCGCAAATCCAGCAGATTCAGCGCCCTTTCCAATGCAGTAATGGTATCTTTGTACTCAGAAGTATTCTCATTGAGAACCAGCAACCCCTCATAGGGCGTGAAAATATCGTAATACAAGCCCTCGGTTTCCACATCCAGCAAACCCAGGTCAAATTTCATTTCAAAGGGACGATTCACAGTAGCCGTATACAGATACAGGTGCATCCGGTACTCTGTGTCAGGTTCCAAGAACACCTCAGTGTGATTTATGTCCAGACCCTGTACCATTTTGCCGTTAAGATAAAGCAAGCCCTGGGGAGATGTTGCATCCCATCCCTTTACAGCGCCACCGTAAACCTTCATTAAAATTCGGCAACCATCCACAGCTTTGGGTGTGCGGAAGGAAGCCCGGATCCAATAGTGCCGGTCGGACTCATAAAATGTGCCAATCTTCTGCCAGCCTTCCTTAGGAGGAATATTATCCGTCTTATAGCCAGACTCCACAACCTCCAATTCCTGGATACGTTCCAGCAGAGTATAGCTGTATGTATTGAGAAGTTTATTTATTTTTTCAATGCGCTTTAAAACCATATCCATAGTTTATCGCCTCCCATACCTATCATAGCAAATCAGCGCTTGCATTACAAATACTATTGTAGTACAATAACTATGGTATTGTGATATCGTAAAAGGAGAAGCATCTATGGAATCCAAACTGCTTACCTGCGATCGTTTTGTTGACCCTGTCACCGGCTTTACCTACCGCTATATTCTTAGCGATACCGAGTATTTTCGCCCCCATTATCACGATTATTGCGAAATCTTTATCATGCTTCACGGTCAGGCGCAGCACATGGTGAACAACCAGCTGATTCCCTTGAATCCCAGAGATATGGTATTTATACGCCCCAGTGATACCCACGATTATGCCAGCCAAGACGGAAATACTTTTTCCATGCTGAATATCGCATTTTCCACAGATACCCTGCAGGAAATATTCTCCTTTCTGGGCGCAGGCTTCCCTTCCCAATCCCTGATGGAAACCCCGCTGCCTCCCAGTGTTCCATTGACCAAGGGTGAGCTGGAAGCCCTGAGTTCCAGAATGGCTGCGGTTGGTGCCATTCCTGCCCAAAATACCACAGCCATTCGTACCGCTTTGCGGATTCTGGTCTTTGATCTTATTTCCGGATATTTTTCCGAGTTCTCTCCCGGTACCCATACTACTCCCCTGTGGCTGGAAACCCTTTGCGCAGAAATGCGAAGAAACAATAATTTCATAAAAGGCAGCAATGTAATGTTCTCCCTTACGGATAAAAGCCGAGAGCATGTATGTCGCAGCATGAAAAAATATATGGGAACCACCGTTTCAGAATTCATTAACGACCTGCGTCTGAATTATGTCTGCAATATGCTCATAAACAGTAATCACAGCATCACGGACATACTCTTTGAAAGCGGCTTTAATAACCTCAGCTGGGCATCTGAATTATTTAAGAAAAAGTACGCAATGACCATGCGCCAGTTCCGTGCCATACACAACAAATAAAACCGGAGGCAAGCCTCCGGTTTTATTATGTATTACACCATAGTAGTAGGATCCAGAATCTTATCGATTTCTTCCTCAGAGAACAACTTCTTACTCTTCAGAACCTCACGCACGGACTCGCCGGTCTTGATTGCGGTCTTTGCAATATCCGCAGATTCTGCATAACCAACAGTGGGGCAAATGGCAGTAATCACACCTACGGAGCCCTCAACCAGCTCACGGCAACGCTCTTCATTGGCGGTAATACCGACTACGCAATTATCCGTAAAGGTCTGCACAGCGCCACCCATAGCCACAATGGACTCAAACAGTTTGTGGTACAGCACAGGCTCTGCAAAGTTCAACTCCAGCTGACCCGCTTCTGCAGCCATAGTGATAGCCACATCGTTGCCAATCACACAGAAAGCAGCCTGGGACATAACCTCGGGGATAACCGGGTTCACCTTACCGGGCATGATGGAAGAGCCGTTCTGCATAGCAGGCAGGTTGATCTCCTCGAAGCCGCAGCGGGGGCCGGAGGACATGAGCCGGAAGTCGTTAGCCATCTTGGAGCAAGAGATTGCACAGGTCTTAAGCGCAGAGGACACATAGGCAAAGGTATCCAGGTTCTGGGTGCCGTCCACCAGGTCAAGGGCCTTGGTCAAGGGGTAGCCGGTGATCCGGGCCAAGGTAGGTGCCAGTGCATCCACATAGGCGGGGTTGGCATTCAGAGCAGTGCCAATAGCAGTGCCGCCCAGGTTAATGGCATACATTTCCTGCAGAGCGCGGTTCAACCGCAGAATATCACGGGAAATGGCCTTGCTGTATGCGCCGAACTCAGAGCCCAAACGAATAGGCACTGCATCCTGCATCTGGGTACGACCCATCTTAATGATGTTATGAAATTGCTTTTCCTTCTCAAGCAAAGCCTCACGCAGCCGCTCCACCTGGAAGATGGTATTCTTCATCAGCTTGATGGTGGTCAGCTTGGCAGCAGTAGGAATGACATCATTGGTGGACTGCGCTCTGTTTACATGGTCATTGGGATGAACAACGGAGTAGTCGCCCTTTACGCCGCCCAGGATCTCAATAGCCCGGTTGGCAATGACCTCATTGGCATTCATATTTGCAGTGGTGCCTGCGCCACCCTGAATAGGATCACAAATAAACTGATCGTGAAGCTTACCCTCCATGATCTCATCACAAGCCTGGCAAATGGCATCCTTGATCTTCTCATCCAGCTCGCCAACAGCAAAGTTGCTGATTGCGCAAGCCTTCTTGATCTGCGCCAGAGACACAATAAATTCTGTACGAAGTCTCAGGCCGGTAATCTTAAAATTTTCCGCACCTCTCAGGGATTGAACGCCGTAATAAGCCTCGGCAGGCACAAGCTTAGAACCTACGGAATCATGTTCTTCACGAAAAGACATTTTTGTTTCCTTCCTTCATCACCCAAAAATAGCACGGAATCTGTCCCATGCGCAAGAATTATATCATAGCTGTATAATTTTGGCAATGGTTTTGAAAGTTTTGTTGCAAATTTTTCAAAGATTTGGGTATTACTTAAAAATTACTCCATCTTCCCTGTTTTGCATACGGCCATAAAACAAAAAATAAAGTTTCTTAATCCCATAAGAAAATTGCTTGACAGCGCCAATTAAAGATGGTATAATGCCTCAAGTGACGGTGCTCAGGCAACCGAAACCTAACGGGCCTTTAGCTCAGTTGGTTAGAGCCTCCGGCTCATAACCGGATAGTCCCGGGTTCGAATCCCTGAAGGCCCACCACTCATAATCAGGCATTCTTGCCTTTTATATATAGGGGTATAGCTCAATTGGTAGAGCGGCGGTCTCCAAAACCGTAGGCTCAGGGTTCAAGTCCTTGTGCCCCTGCCAAGAAACAGTCAGTAAATCTTACGATTACTGACTGTTTTCTTTTGTTTTCCGAACTTTTTGAGCTAATTTGTTTCGAAAATGGGAACTCGATAAAGGTTTTTCCCTTATTTTTCCCTTAT
>JAZRBJ010000021.1:0-19578 GCA_045635065.1 Faecousia sp.
ACAAGGCATTTCTTGACATCGGTGGCATGGTATGGTATGGTATGGTATGGAAACCTATTGATATATGATGCGGAGGTGTTGCATGATGAGAGCGCGATGCTTGTGTTTGATAATAGTGCTGACGATACTGTTTTTGTCAGCCTGCGGTGGGACGCATCATTCCATCGACCAACCAAGTACGGATACTACCACAATAGCGGCACCGGCTGCGCCTTCAGAATCTGTTACACAGATTCCGACAGACGACCAACCCAGTACGGATGATATTACAATACCGACACAAACTGCGCCCTCTGAGCCTGTTGAAGAGATACGGACAGATGGTATCATTTACGTACCACGCGTCATCAGTTATCTTGGAGGAATGGGAACAATTCCCATTTTGCTAAACTTGTCGGAGGACTGCTTCCCCGGTATGACGGTTACATTTGAAGTCTCTGCCAACGGTGGTGTATTGGAGTGTACCAATGCAGACCGGCAAAAGTTCAAGGGCAAGGAAATATGTGCGGATAATTTCCGCTATTGCAACTGGTCCTTTATATCAGACGATGTTGAGCAGGCCCTGGAAACGGACGGTGCTATATTTGTGAGCATCGTGATTCGTGCTGACGGAAATATCGTGGGCTATGGAATCTGTGAGATTGGCAGTGACGGTGAGCTGCACTTTGCGGCAATGCGTAGCGAAACGGTCATTTTCCCCATGCAAGATGGACAGCTACAGCAAGTAACAGCGGAATATGTAGAAGAAAAACTGACGGCATACAAGCAGACCGTAACACCCTTTGATTTGGATGAGCAGTACGCCAAACTGCAGAAAGCGAAATGAACAAAAAAACTCCGCACCGTTTCGGTGCGTAGTTTTCGTATTTAGCCAAGAACGCCCAGATGCTCCAGCAGGATCTTCAGACCCAGCAGGATCAGAATGATGCCGCCGGCAGCTTCTGCCTTCTTCTTGAACTTGCTGCCAAACACATTACCAATCTTCACACCCAAAGCGGAAGTGACGCAGGTGGTGATGCCGATCAAGGTGATGGCGATCCAGATGTTCACATTGCCTGCCAGCGCCATGGAAACACCAATGGCCAGCGCATCAATGCTGGTGGCAATAGCCATAACGAACATGGTCTTGAAAGCAAAGTCCCCATTCTGGTCGTTGCAGCACTCGCATTCATCCTTGCTGAAGGCTTCCTTCAGCATATTGCCGCCGATGAAGGCCAGCAGACCAAAGGCAACCCAGTGGTCAAATTTCACAATGGCGGCAGCAAACAGCGTGCCCAGGAAGAAGCCAATCAGCGGCATCAGCGCCTGGAAACCGCCAAACCAGAGGCCACAGGTGCCCATCTGGCGCAATCCGGCCTTTTTTGTGGCCAGACCCTTACAGATGGACACGGCAAATGCATCCATGCTCACGCCGATGGCCAGTACAAACAGTTCTCCAAATCCCATAATTCTATCTCCCAAATGTAAGCGGTACTCCGGTGGGGGGAGTACCGCTGTGTTTTTTAACAACCGTCGGACAGCATGATCTGCAGGATGGTCTCGTCGGTCTGACGCATGCCCTCCCGGGCCAGACGGCCTACATTGCTGACGGTCTTGTCAGCGCCCTTGGTGACGATGCCGTCGCCGCCGAAGAACTGCTGATTTTCCAGATACATGTTGTAGCCCAGAATGCCCGCATCCACCGCAGCGGCGATTTTGGCGGCACAGGAGGGCTTGGCACCGTCGCAAATGGTGCCGGAGAGGATGGCGATGGCATTGACCACGGTGTGGGCCACAGCCTCATGGCGGCCGCCGTGGAGGTAGGCAATGCCGGCGCCTGCGCCGCAGCCGGCGCTGATAGCACCACAGTAAGCAGAGAGTCTGCCAATGCCGGTCTTCTGGTGAACCGTCACCAGGTCGCTGACAGCCACTGCCTTAAACAGCTCTTCTTCCGTAGAGCCGAAGGCCTCGGCATACATGGCCACGGGCACACTGGCGGTGATGCCCTGGTTGCCGCTGCCGGAGAGGATGATGACGGGCATCTCACAGCCGCTCATACGGGCGTCAGAACCGGCGGCAGCATAGGCTGCGGCCTTGCGGTTATTGGAAGTGCCCTGCTGATTGAGAATGACGGAACCGATGTTGGCACCCCAATTGTTGGCGATGCCTTCCCGGGCGATGGCCAGATTATACTGCAACTGGCGGCCGATGGAATTACGCACATCTTCGATGTCCAGCACGTCTGCGAAATCCACGATCCGCTCGATGCTCAGGCAGGACTTGTCCGTCAGGTTGTCCTCGCTGGATTCCTCAATGGGTAGTTCCAGCATCACATCCTCATTGCGGCTGATATGTACAATGTTGGTATGGTGGTTGACGATGCGCACCCGGGACTTGTTCTCGCCGGCCCACAGGGTCAGATCAATGTCAAAAATCAGTTCGGAAGAGGAAGGGGCGATGTTTACCTCCGTATCGGCCATGTAGGCTTTCAGCTGGGCCTGCTGCTCCAGAGATACGGAGGCGATGACCTCCAGCTGTTTCTCTGCCTGACCTGCTACCACGCCGGCGCAGACTGCTGCGGCAATGCCCCGCAGACCGCCGGTGTTGGGCACCACAACGCTCTTGACATTCTTAATAATATTGCCGCTGACCAGAACGTCAATCCGATCCGGCAGAACACCCAAAATCTCCCGAGCCTTTGCACCGGCGTATGCCAGGGCGATGGGCTCGGTGCAGCCCATGGCGGGGCGAAGCTCCTCGTTCAGAATGGCGATAAACTGCTGATAAAGCGCGTCTCCACGTACCATATTGGTAACCTCTTTCTGTTAGGATGAACCCATTATACCATAGGATTGAAAAAATACAAGATTTTTATAGTTTCCCCGTGAAAAAAGCGTCCGGTTTTCACCGGACGCCAAAGATTTATTGTTGTTGCGGGGTGGTGGATTGCAGAACCTGGGTGGCATACAGGCCACTTTTGCCGGAGAGCACAGAGCAGATCACACAAATCAGCGCGAACAGATACACATTGGTGCCGCCGAACATTTCAAGGCTCAGTACGATAGAAGCAAGGGGGGACTTGGTGGCGCAGCAGAACAGGCCAACCAGACCCAGGGCTGCGGAAATGCCGGGATCAAGACCCAGCGCACCGCCCAGCAGACACCCAAAGGTGGCGCCGATGCAGAAAGTGGGCACAATTTCGCCGCCCTTAAAGCCGGCCGCCAGCGTGACGGCGGTAAACAGTATTTTCAGCAAAAAGCTGTACCAGTCCCCCGTTCCTGCTACAGCCGCCAGGGCCATGTCCATACCGGCGCCGTTGAAGCGCTGGTCGCCCACCAGCAGGGTCATGCCCACCACCACCGCACCGCCAATGGCAATCCGAAGCCAGCGGTTGGGCAGTAGCTTCTGGGCGGTGTGCTCGGCCTTGTGGAACACCCAGCACATGAAAATGCCCAGCAGGGCAACGGCAATGGCCAGCACCGCAAAGCGCCAGAAATTGCCCAGGGTCAGGCTCACAGCGGTCTCCAGAGGGAACACCTCTGCGTGGACGCCCAGCATACCGGAAATCCGACTGGCCAGATACGCGGCCAGGTAGCAGGGTAGCAATGCGGGGGAGAAGATGGTGCCCACAGACTCGAACACCATGGTAAACAGGCAAGCGGTCAAGGGTGTGCCGAAGAGACCAGCAAACACAGAACTCATGCCCGCCATAATCAGCACCTTCCGATCCTCGGCCTTCAGCCGGAATATCCGGCCCAGCAGGGAAGCGGTGCTGCCGCCCAATTGTAGCGCGGCACCTTCACGGCCTGCAGAGCCACCAAACAGGTGGGTGGTGGCGGTGGCCAGGAAAATGCCGGGCGCGATCAGCGGATTGAGGTGGTGACCGTCCAGCGCGGCATCAATGATCTCGTTGGTGCCCCGGTTGGCCTGGAGCCGAAACAGCTTGTACACCCCCACGGTAAACAGGCCGCCCAAGGGCAGCAGGAAAATCAGCCAATTGTGCTGGCCTCGTAAGTGGGTGACGAAATGCAGCGTGTGGTGAAAACCGGCACCCAGCAGACCGCCCAGGCAGCCCATGAGGATGCCAAGTAAGCTCCATTTGAGGAATAGCTTGATATAATGCATGGGGTGATGCAGTTTCTCCAACCAAGTCATAAAAATGCCTCTTTTCCTTCTTTCTTAGGGGTATTTTAGCACAGAACAGGGGAGAAGGCAAGGGAACTGTTATGAAAAATGTCATTGCGAGGGCCGTCAGAGCCGTGGCAATCATAAAAATCGGGGGCCCCTCTGGGCTCCCGGTTCGATATTTTACAGACCAAGCAGATCACGAGACATGCGAATCAACCGATGACGAGCGTCAAGATCAGGAAACTCAGAAGGCCCATCACACCGACGAAAATAGAAATGGCAATATAGTTGGAGACGAAGCTCTTGGCGTAATTTTTTGCTGCCTGCTGACCGATAGATACACCGCTGACAATCCAGGAGCCGTTGATGTATCTGGCCCTGACAGAAAAGTCGGTTGCAATCATGGCACCGTAGCTGTTTTGGGAGTTGACGAAACCCTTGATGGTGTATTCACCGTTGTTGTTGGTGATTTGCATCTGTTCTCTGGAACAGAGAACAGCGGTCATAGGGGCCTTCAAACTGGGGCGGAGCGCATTCAGAATCGCGACACTCAGCGCATCCGCATTTGCAGACTGCTGGGGAGTGGAGTTTCCGTAGGGGGGAGTCGATTGGTGCTGACTATTGGGGTTGGGCTGTGCATAAGGCTGAGCGGGCTGGCCGTAGGGAGCAGGCTGCGTATAGGGTTGGGCAGGCTGCGTATAGGGTTGGGCAGGCTGCGTATAGGGTTGGGCAGGCTGCGCATAGGGAGCAGGCTGCGTATAAGGCTGAGCAGGCTGGCTATAGGGGGTAGGTTGTACGTAGGGCTGTGCAGGCTGATTGCGGTAATCGGGTGCGTGATAGGCATTGGGGATAGCCTGTGCAGGAGCAGCTTCCTTTTTGGCCGTAATCATCAGGAAGAGGAAGCCGGCAACCGCGCCCAGAACAAAGTTGAAGAAATAATTGACAAGGTAGGTATATCTAAAACCGGAAAGGATGACAGAAACGATTCTGCTGTTCACAAACATGGCGACTGCATAGCCCAGCGCGGTCAGAAGGGATAGGCCAACGGGCATATTCTTCTGAGTCAGCTTGCAATAGAACAACAATGCCAAAACAGCAGCACCGGAATCAAACAGAAATCCCAACACACGCACAAGCAGCAACGTGGATCTCAAAGGAATGTCTGCACACAGGAGAATATTCTGCAAGGGACTTATAAGGATATTATCAAGTGTGGAGGTAAAAGCCAGTACGAATAGTCCAAGGATACATGCTGCGCCGAAATGGGATTTTGTGCGATTCATAATCATCCTTCTTTCTATCAAATAATTCAGTGTGCCTACCCAGCAGGCCCACAGAGCGAAAACTCGATGGCGCCCCAACGAGCGCATCCAATTAAATTTGGCAAGTATATCTTATCATATCTGCCTGTGAAATACAATGGTTTTTCTGTGGCACCACTATTTCCTTTTCTCTTGGTATACGACACAATGAAAAACCCGCCATAGGAGAAGGTGCCTATGATGGGTATATTTGTTGCAATCTGTGTTGCGGTGCCCGGCAATCGAAAGAATTGCTAGCCAGATTTGTTTGCATCCGCATCCGGGAATGGATGCGGATTATGGTGTGGCCGGGGCCCTACCCGGCCAGCAACAGTCCACCGGACTGTTGCATTTGATTTTTCAAATCTGTCTAGGAAAATAAAAAATCCGAAACCAGATGGTTTCGGATTTTTTATGGAGCTGCTAGCCAGATTTGAACTGGCGACCTCATCCTTACCAAGCATAAAAGATGTTGGATGAACAAGTGGTACGCACTCCAAAACCTAAAAACCTCAGTAGTTACAATGCTTTTTCTAATAGGTCAACTGGATATGCCAATCCCTAAATGAGAGTTTTGACCTAATCCCTAACAAATGTAAAGCAATTATAGCAAAACGGAATCAAAAGTTCAATATTTTGCTGAACATACCTGAACAACTTAGAACAACTTTTTATCTACATTGCGCCCATAGCATATTTTTATCGAATTTCTTGGTGTACCATTATAATGACTCGCATACCTATATCCTTTGATATAATAAGGTCACAAAGAGAGAGGAACACAAAACTTAAAGCCTCTCAAATAACTAATATGAAATGAGGATACGATCCTCCAGAGGAAAGGGAAATAATTATGCGCTGGAATAATGAACTGACTATTACTATGAATACCAACACCGCTGCCACTGCTGCTATGATGACTGCCAAAGAGATTCTGACTAATACTTCTATTGAAGAATATTACACGGGTGAGTTTGCAAGGTTTGCCAACTGCCTCGTATCTACCGAAAACAAGGTTAGCTGTACTGATGAGGCAGCCGTTCACTGCGAGTCTTATGAACTGGTGCTCGTTGAGATCCTCAAGGCAATTGCTAGCCAAGGTAACGAGTTCTATGGTATAAGCCACTGGAATTCTTGCTATGATTATGCGTGGTGGGAGTTTTCCTTTGATGGAAAGGAACTGAACATTGCCTTTACTTTCCATTCTGTTGATGATGAGCCTATATGCCAAGAATGCGAAGAAGAAGTTTATCTCTATGATGTAGAAACTGATTGCTTTGTTTGTCCTGAATGTGGACATAGCATCAGCAAAGAGGAATACATTGCCGCTTGTGAAACTACCACTATTCAGAAGTTCACCTTTTGAAATACATAACTAAGTAACAAAAATAAAATTCAAAATATAAAGGAGAAAATTATTATGACTATCAACTACATTTCTATGACTATCGAGATGACCAAGGCAGAATCCAAGGCAGCAGGCAAGGTTGGCACTGAGGCATTTAAGGAAATGCTCAGCCTGATGCAACAGTTCCCCAACTACAAGATTCAGGTTGCAACCAGAGCCGTTACCAAGAAGGCTTGTGACTATAAGGGTCTGACTTATGAGTATATGGAAAAGTACATCAAGGCTCACGACGAAGATAAGTCCATTATGAAGGAATATCAGATGCTGAGAGGCTTGACCAACGAGGCGCAGGAAGCTTTGGCTGAGTCCTGCACCTATCAGGAAATCAAGGTTTGGTTTCTTGCCAAGTTCCCCCAGATTAAGGAATTCCATGAAATGCGCCAGAATCTGCTGACTGCTGCCAACTAAGAAAGGAGAAATCACTATGAAGAACGATCTGAGAATTGACTTTGCCAAGAACGAAATCATTATGAGTCGCCAGTTTGAAAAGTGCGCTTCAATTGCTGGATCTGAGGAATATCGTCGCCTTCAGTTGGTGCGCCAGGACTACCCCACCTTCACTGTGGTCAGACGCAGTATTAAGAAAGCACCCACCAAGCAGGCCTACGCAGGACTAACCTATACCTATATGGAAAACTACATTGCTACCCATGCCAATGCAGAGGCAATGAGAAAAGTTTATGACGAACTGCGACTGATTGGCGCTTGCCATAGGGTCAGTTATCCCACTATCAAGAAGTGGTTTCTGGACACCTATCCTGAGATTGTAGAGTTTGGCTTTGAGGCTGTTGCCTAAAAAATCCTCCCCTGTTATAGGGGAGGACAGAGATAGTATCAGTTTTGCTCCTCTAGTTCATCTTCGATTGCTGCCATGAGGACGCTGGCTTTTACACCAAGCGCGTCTGCGATTTTGAAAAAGGTCTCCAGCGTAGGCTTCCTTTCTCCCCTTTCAATGGCACTGAGGTGTGTTCTGCCGATTCCTGCAAAGCCACTAACTAATTCTTGGGACTGTTTCTTCTGCTCCCTGAATTTTTGAATGACTTGTCCAACGACAACAGAATCCAGCATGACAACACCTCCTTCATTGCCTCCAGTTTAATATATTTTTTGAAAAATACTGAATACATATGTTGTCATTTGAACACAAATGTGTTATTATTTTATCAGACACGAATTTCCAAGTGTCGAAAACTTGATTGAGAAAAGAGAGGGAAAGTAAGATGGAAGACAAGAAGAAAACATTAATATGGGTTGTCGTTATTGCAATTTTTCTTATACTATTTAGCATAGTTAGCGGCGATGATGAAAGTCCCAGCAGCGGAAAAGACAATGGTGCGAATGGTAGCTATATCTGTAGCAACTGTGGGGGTGATGGTTGGGATAGCGCCAACGACTGTCGTTGTGTATGGTGTGGCGGTGATGGCCAAACATCTTGGAATCCTTGATATTCTATGCGATAGTTAGTACTTGTTCTGTAGGATGGGAGAGAAAACTATGGATGAGACTGTAGCTGTATTCCTAGGATTATTTCTTTTTATAATTGCCCTATTTGTGTTTAACTATTTATACTATGGCCAAAAAAGAGAGAAACGCATTGCTGAAAGTGGAGCCGATGCGTTGTGTCAATCCATCAAAAAAACACATGAGGCCATCTTCGGTGAAGGGCAGGCATCCCCTAGCCAACAACTTAACGAGTTGCATCATTGGGCAAAAGATACCCTTGCAAAAATTGAGCAGGACTATTTGAAAAGTAAAAGCATCACGAGAACAGAGAATACATTTTCCACAATTGGTATCTGTGGTGTTTCCAAGACACACTTTTATTGTGGCATTGACCAACAAATACGCAAATATGAACCGCTACAAACTCGAGACAATCTGTGTCCTACATATGAAAAATTTATGCAACAGACATATGCTAGCAGGTTGTACGATATAAAGTCGGAAGATATCGCACGATTGAGAAAAAAGATTGAGCAGAAACTATCGCTATACTTGGAACTGCATAGCAGCACGAAGATTGAGCCTGCCTATGTAATCGCATTGGATGATATTCGCTATTTTAAGATTGAGGGTGAGCAACATTTTGTTTCAAGTGTCAGTGGTGGTGGCGCAAATCTGCAGGGTGCCGCTGTTGGTGCGTTGATTGCTGGTGGCGCTGGCGCAATTATTGGTAGCCAGTTGGGAACAGAAACAACAACGCAAATCTCTGTAAGAGACACTCGTCGTATTACTCTGCTGTACAGAAATGGTGATGAATGGAGCAACCTGGATATCAGAAGTCTAGATCCAGAGGAAACCATCGCTGCTTTTAGAAAGTTAATTCCACAAAAGGAAGACTCTAGCGCCCAAATCGATGCAATAGAAACTGCGCCCATGCCTCAGTTGGGTACATCAATTGAAGATCTTAAAAAATACAAAGATCTTCTTGATTGTGGTATCATTACTCAAGAAGAATTCGATGCCAAGAAGAAACAAATTTTAGGTTTATAACTCATCAGACCCTCCCCTTTATGGGGAGGGTTTTGCTATGTCTATACTGCGCCCACAGCAATTTTGACAATCTTCATAATTTGAGAAAATCCCAATTTTTTGGTATAATATAGTTAGAAAGTGAGAGAGGAAAATGTGGTCTGGCGCAATTTTGGATTTTGCGCACCGCCACTGTCAAAACTTGGGTCTGAAATTAGTTTAGTGTCTGTACTAATAATATTACTTATAAGTAAGATATATAATAAAGACTCCAGTTGGTTTCCCCAATTGCTTACATAGGCACACAGATTATTGCCAGTCTGTGTGCCATACTTATATTTTCTGAAAGGAGTTTTCAATTATGGGAAACACTAAATTTTTGGCATAGGCAGTGCATGAGAAGGAAATCTGTGATGGTCAGCTTAATATGATCAAAGCGCCAGTTGGTAGTGGTAAGACAACTTGGGCATTGCGCCATTTGGCAAAGAATATGGAAAGCCCATTGAATATGGTTTATCTGATCGACACCCAGAATGGTAGAGATCAGATTGTCAGCGCCAACAGCAATATTACAGCGCATTTCAGTGAGGTATGGTTGGATAAAGTGGTGAATGGATGGGAGATGTTCAGCGAAGATCCTCAAGAAGATAAGATTGTGGTAATGACTTATGCCAAATTTGGCGCAATCGCAAAGAAATATCCAGAATTTGCTTTTGGAACATTTGAATATATTGTTTGCGATGAAATCCATAATCTACCAAAATTTATGACCTTTGGTGGCGCCGATGGTGAGGATAAGAACTGGTATGAATATGCCAAATTGCAACTGGAGGACATTGTTAACTGGTCTGGTACGATTGTCATTGGTCTTTCCGCCACACCCACTAAAGCAGAAAAGCATATGGATTGTCCCATAGGACATATCACAGTGGATAATGATGTCTTTCGACTGGAAACAAAAGAAACCGTCAACTACTCCAATAAATTGCTTCTACTAGACGAAATTCATTCAGGCCAAAAAGGGTTGGCATATATCAAACGAATTTCAGATATGCAGGATTTTTGCAATTCTGCTATAGACAGAAATCTCAAGGCAATCTGTATTTGGAGCGCAGGAAGCAAGACGCACCCTATGTCAAAGGAGCAACTTTGGGTTAGAAACTATATTCTTGAAAAGAAGGAACTACCGCCACAGTATGACTTGGTAATTATCAATGCCAGTAGCGAAACATCCATCAGCATCTTTGGGAAGGTGGATTACATTATTGTCCATTGCCACGATCAGGACACACAAATTCAGGTTAGAGGTAGGTACAGAGATACTTTGCAGACACTATTTGTTCTGAACTATGATGCGCCAATCAAAGTGCCCACAGAGTTTTTGGATAGAGATTTGTTCACAGAGGAAAAAGCAGAACTGTGCGCCATTCTGAATATCCACGACAACAAAGGACGCAGAGTGGCGTGGACAACAGTTAGTAAAAAACTAAAGGAATCTGGATACACTCTGACGGAAAGAAGATACAATTCCAGACGATGCGTGGTTATTTCTGTCTGAGCCAAAAATTGAGTATTCCTTTATCAAAAACATAAAAATTTGGCAATTTTCGTTCTTGGATGGTTGTAGTCAGGAACAAGTTCTTTTTTGAAAGTGCATTTTCAAGGATACCAAAACCATCCCCCACAGTAATCAATAGGAGGAAATCAAAATGAGTTTTACAAGCAGTTATCACCCATCACCAAATGAGCAGATCAGATATTTTGGCAAGAGGAGCACATAGGATGGGCATGGAGGGCGCAGTGCAGAACATAGGGAAGAAATGCGCCAGATAGCCAAAGAGGTTGTGCAAGAACTTGCACCTCATATTGCAGTACAGATATACAACGATGCTTTAGAAAGACTGGTTGGCGCATTGCAATATGATATAGAAACCATTGTTTCTGTATCTTTGGAGGATGTGGGAAACATCTTCAATAGTAGCCAATGCAGAAGGGTTATTTCTGACAGAATTATGAAGGAACTGAAAGCCAGATTAGATGGCTTGGAGTTAAGACTATAAAAAAGGAGCAAGCCAAAATCTGGCTTGCTCCTCTTACTTTGTTCAGGAAATGGCCTAATGAATTTAGTAGACAAAATACCCCCAAAAACAGGCCAAAATTTGAGGGTTTGGGCGCAAAAAAAGTGTGCAGGAAAACAACTGTTTTATTGGACAGCGTTTAGTTCTCCTTTACATACTCAATCAGGTCTGCAGGCTGACAGTTCAAGAGTTCGCAAAGCGTTTCTAGTGTTGCCCACGATACCATCTGTCCACTTCTGATTTTCTGCAACATAGATTCGCCCATTATTTTTTCTTTTCTGATTCTGTTGGTATTGTATCCTGCTTCTTTGAGGGCAGTGATTACATCAATCTTATATTTCATTCCCATGCCTCTACCTCCTCCATTATGGTGATATTATATCAGATGTTACACTAAAATCAAGTGTCATAATTACACAGAAAATGGGTGTAATATTTGTGTGCTTTGTCAATTGAATTACACCTGATTTTGGTGTATAATATAGACAGTTAAGGGGAACACCCAAGACAATACAAAACACAAAGGAGAAAACCCAAATGTCAACTGTAGAAATTGCAAGCAAGATCGAGTCCCTAAAGGATTTGGAAACTCTGATCGAGGAAGCCAAGGTGGAAGCCGAAGCGCTCAGAGATGAGATCAAGGCAGAAATGCTGAGTCGCAATACTGAGGAGATGGAAGCAGGCCAGTACATTGTCAGATGGACTTCTGTTCTGACTCAGCGCTTCGACACCACCGCCTTCAAAAAAGTGATGCCTGATGTGTACAAGGAGTACACCAAGCAAGTGAGTAGCCGTCGCTTCTCTATTGCATAAAAAAGCCCCTTGCCAGAATGCCGACCAAAGCCACTGGCAAAGAGCCTGACCACCACCAACCAAGGGAGTGGACACCAATATTATACAGTGTCCACTCCTAAAAATCAAGGAGGACACATGAAACAACTAACTAGTTATAACAGAGTAGCAGGATACCTGAACAAGATTTTTGATCTGCTAAATGAGGAGTATTTTGAAAATACACTTTCAAGGCCAACCATCACCATCCAATCAACCCCAAAGGCCTATGGCCATTTTTCCTTGAGGGAGGATACTTGGATTTCCAAACTTGGCGCAACACATGAAATCAACATTGGCGCAGGCACTCTGAGCAGAAATATAGAGGATATTGTGGCAACTCTACTGCATGAGATGGTGCATTACTTCAACTATGTGCAAGGCATTCAAGACTGTAGCAGAGGGAACACCTACCACAACAGAAAATTCAAGGACGCTGCCGAAAGTCGTGGCCTACTAGTTGAGCACAGCGACAAATATGGCTGGTCGCATACTGCGCCTAGTGATGCGCTTCTAGAGTTTGTATTGCGCCACGATCTGACTGATATTCTGATCAACAGAAATGAGTTCACAGGTTTTCAGATGCCAGGAACAGGAATACACAGTGGCGCAGGTGTGATTGTTCCACCGAAACCATCAAGCACCAGAAAGTACATCTGCCCCTGCTGTGGTAACTCTGTCAGAGCAACTAAGACAGTCAGAATTGCTTGTCTTGACTGCATGGAGCAAATGGTTGAAAAGTGAACTTCAAAGGGCAGAGGGATAACCTCTGCCTACTGCCAAAGGAGAAAATATGATTTATGGATATGCTAGATGCAGTACCAACGAAAGCAAGCAGGATATCAACAGGCAGGTTAGAGAACTGAAGGCCGCTGGTGCTGAAAAAATCTTTCTGGAATATGAGCATGGTGATGCAGTTCATAAAAAGGAACAGATGCTTCTGTTTGATACTGTCAAGGAGGGTGATACCATTATTGTTTTGGAAGTTCCCAGACTGGCCAGAAGCACCAAGCAACTATGTGAAATTATCGAATTTGTAAAGATGCGCCATCTGTGCCTTGTGATTGTGGGGTCGATTACACTGGATTGCAGAACAGGACAGGCAGACCCTATGAGTGAAGCTTTTTTGCAGATGGCAGGGGTATTCAGTCAGTTGGAATTGGCGATCATAAGAGCAAGAGTCAAATCTGGAATGGCAAATGCAAAGGCTAAGGGTGCCAAAATTGGTAGGCCTCCAATGAGTGCGGAGAATATTCCTACAACCTTCCTGCGCCATTATCCATCCTATAAAAAAGGCCAGCTCAACCTCAGCGAACTGGCAAGAGTTTGCAATCTCAGCAGAACGACAGTTTACAAGTACATCGCATTTCTTGAATGATTCTGTAGCAGGGAGTACCCACTCCCTGCTTTTCTTTTTCCACAATCTGTGCTATAATGCAGAAAAGGAGGTGTGGAACATGGAGAAAATCAAAGATACCCACAATGGCAGACAGGCGAATCAGAAAATGAAGCCTTATTTGGTGTTCCAGTATCTCATGCACCAGAGCGACGAAAACCATGTTGTCCATGCCCATGAGATAGTGACCTATCTGGAAGAAGATTGTGGCATTACTGCTGAGCGCAGATCCATCTATAGAGATATTGAGGAAATCAACAAGGCGCTTTTGATTTTAGAAGAGCATTGTACTATGCAGGAAGCAGATGAAATGCTTGCCAATGATGCCTATGGCGCAATGAAAACCATTGTCTATGATAAGTCTAGAAATGGATTTTATGTCAGACAGCGCCAATATGATCTGGATGACTTGCGTTTAATGGCTGAGTGTATCTATACCTCCAAGTTTATCCCCAAAAAGGAAGCAGATAGGCTTGTGGAAGTTCTATGTGGCTTTAGCAGTGACTATCAGCAAAAGCAAATTCGCCACAATGCCGATGTGGTAGGAAGAGTCAGAATTAGTAATGATGCTGTTCTAAGAAACATCCCTCTTATTACTGATGCAATGAGCAAGGAACTGGATGGCGAGAAGCACATCCCAGAGCAGATCAGTTTCAAATATGTTTCTTTCAGTGTCAGCAATGTGCGCAATCAGGTAGAACGCAAACAAGGATTGAGGGTCACAGTTAGCCCATATCATCTGCTAATCAATGACGGCTTTTATTATTTGCTGGCCTATAATAGCCAAAGGAAAAGAATGTTTACTTATAGAGTGGATAGAATGAGGGATGTAAAACTGGCTGGTATCCCCAGAGAGGGCGCAGAAGCCTTCCAGAAAATCAATTTATCCACACTCACCAAGCAGCGCTTTTCCATGATGCAAGGCAGGGAGAGCCTTGTGACGATTAGATTTGTTAATCATTTAATTGATACTGTAGTGGACAGGCTGGGCACAGATGAAGTACACTATTCCCAAATAGATGAAAACCATTTTACTGTCACTGCCAAATTGGAAGTAGGCAGTATGTTCTATGGTTGGTTGTTGGGATTTGGCAAGGGTGCAAAGTTCCTTGCTCCAGATAATGAAGTGGGGGAATTTATATCCTATATTGATCAAGTTAGGGGGATATACGATTGAATACTACAGATTCGTATGATTTTATTCAAATGGTACGCATCAGTTCCCCTGAAGATAAGGACTTAGGAGAGCGAGAAATTGCTACAAACAAATTCAGCGCAAGAATGTTTTCTAAAGCAAGGGCAAATACAAAAAGAAGTACTTGCTATATTTGTGATAAACAGTGTACAAGCTTTTGCAATTCACATTCCATTCCAGAATTTACTCTGCGACACATTGCTGAAAAGGGAAAGGTCATCGCAACTCTTCAAAAAGAAATCCCCATGTTGGGTAAAGACACAGGTTTGAATAAAGCAGGAACATTTCAATTGATTTGTCGAGATTGCGACAGTAAAGTGTTTAGAGAATACGAAACACCAGATGCGTACACACAGCCTCCGACAGATAGGATGTTGGCGCAGATTGCACTTAAGGATTATTTGCGCATGATTAGCAGAAGAACAGTCGAGAATGAATTATATCGTCTTCTGGGTCAGCGCTTTCCACACAATGATTCTATTACAGACGAAAAGCAATTTATTGGTGGACACGATTTGTGTGATTTTCAGCGAGGTTATAATTACGCAGAGAAATCGCTAAGCAAGAACGATGGCAACCGCTATTACTTATGTTTTCATGCAATTCTTGATTATGTTGTTCCTTATGCAGCGCAATCTTCTATAATACTTATCAGTGACTTTGAGGACAATGTTATTAACAATGTTTATGATTTTTCTCAACAGTATCATCAGGAAAGTATCCATATTTCAGTGTTCCCACTGGAAAAACAGACTATAGTTTTGCTGTTTTTGGAGCAGGGCAAGAATAGATATAGAAAGTTTTGCAAGCAATTAAGGAAGCTTCCATTAGAAGATCAGCTTGCAGCGATCAATTACATTATTTTCGCTTATACAGAAAATGTATTTTTGTCTGCTACTGTTGCAGAAGAGATCCAAAAAAATGATTCTTTTATGGATGTGTGTAGGATTACTGCCGACTTCAAAACCACATTCTTGGGGGGAGATCCTCTTAAGACAGCAGTAAAAAGTTTTAGCTTATCAAACAGAAATACCATTCCCAATCTACTTAGCAAAAAATATGCAATTAGATAGATGTTGTTCAAAGATGTTAAAAGAAGCAAGGAAGTTGATTGTTCCTTGCTTCTTTTTGTTGTTTATTTGCTGATTCTTGATTTGTTTTTCTGCATTTGCGCCAAGGGGGAATACAGATCATAATCCTTGCCTACATCATTGTCGAATAAACGGCAGTAGTGTTTGGTCATATTTAGAGTGCTATGACCCATCAGTTTTTGCAAAGTAAAGGCATTGCCGCCACAGTCCATCAGATATTTTTTGGCAAAGGTGTGTCTGTATTTGTGGATGGAGGCAGTCTTGACACCTCTGCGATTATGGTATCGCCTAATGGCATGACGCAGTGCGTCCTCTGTCAACTGTCCACCATACACATCGCAGAAAAGATACTCCTGTGGCGCACCCTTTCTAATTCTCATATATTCTCGAAGGATATTTGCCATCATTGAGCAGAGAGGAATAACTTGTATCTTTCCATTTTTATTGTGTCTGTAAGTGACTTGGAGTGTGGCTAAATCCACATCTTGATTTTGGATGTGTCTGATAGTGGCAGAGCGACAACCACTGTTCATAAGAAAGTTAACTACCACCCAACTCCTAAATTCCCCAAAGTCACAGTCTGTTGTAGGCCTTTTTAACAATAGTGACAGTTCGGCATCTGTATAAGTGTCTTTGACAGTTTCTTTTTCTTTGTAGGCAGGCACAGCCACAGTGGAGAAGCCTTCTGCATTGCACCAATTGTAAAAAGTTCTGAGCATCCTCATATATGTGGCAATGGAGTTGTGCGCCATTCCTGTTTTTCGCATTGCAGAAACCATAGCCTCAATATCCCTTTTTGTCACATCATCAAAGGGTCTATCCAAGTCCATATAATGGGCGATGTTCTTCATGTGGTATCTGTAGTTTCTGATCGTCACATCAGCAACACCCTTTGCTGACTGCGAAATCACAAACATTTCAAATACCTCTAAAAAGTTCTTGGTTTCTTCTGTTGGCATGATGATTTTTTGCATAAAGATGACCTCATCCCTCACTAAAATTCATCAGTTAGGGATGAGGTCATGAATTTTACCATGAGAAAAAGAAAAACCCCAATTCTCTAAGAGAATCAGGGTTTTGGAGCTGCTAGCCAGATTTGAACTGGCGACCTCATCCTTACCAAGGATGCGCTCTACCGGCTGAGCTATAGCAGCATGTCTCGCAGACAGCTTTTGCATTATATATCAGGATGAGAGAAATGTCAAGCCCTTTTTTCAAAAAACTTGTATTTTTCTGCCGCTATATTTTTGCCCCGGTCGGATGGGCCGACCGGGGCGTAGGTTTATCCTTGTTTTTTGACCTGCTTCATGGACAGACTAATGCGGTGGCGCTTTTCGTCCACAGCCAGGACGACCACTTTCACCACATCGCCCACCTTCAGCATTTCGCTGGGGTGCTTCAGCCGGCGGTTGCAAACTTCGCTAATATGCACCAGGCCGTCCTGGTGGACACCGATGTCCACGAACACACCAAAGTCGATGAAATTGCGCACCGTGCCAGTCAGCTCCATACCGGGCACCAGATCCTTCATCTCCAGCACATCCTTGCGCAGGACAGGAGGGGGCAGCTCATCACGGGGGTCACGGCCGGGTTTACTAAGTTCCTTGGCAATGTCGATCAGCGTCAACTCGCCCACACCGCATTTCTCGGCGGCAGCGGCAGCACCGTAGCTTTCCAGGCGGGCAGACAGCGCAGCCATATCCTCGCTGCCCAGCAGCTTCAGCAGCTCCTTGGCGGCAGCGTAGGACTCGGGGTGCACACCGGTGTTGTCCAGAATTTCCTTGCTCTCCGGGACACGCAGGAAGCCGGCGCACTGCTGGAAAGCCTTGGGGCCCAATTTCGGCACCTTCTTGATCTGGGCCCGAGAGGTAAACGCACCGTTCTCCTCACGATATGCCACAATGTTCTTGGCGGTGGTGGCATTCAGACCGGACACCTGCAGCAGCAGGCTCTTGGAGGCGGTATTGATGTCCACGCCCACGGCATTGACGCAATCCTCCACCACAGCGCCCAGGGCGCTGTCCAGCTCCTTCTGGGGGCAATCGTGCTGATACTGGCCCACACCGATGGCCTTGGGATCAATCTTTACCAGCTCCGCCAGGGGATCCTGCAGCCGTCTGGCAATGGACACGGCAGAACGCAGGTTCACATCAAATTCGGGGAATTCCTCCGCCGCCAGGGGAGAGGCGGAGTAAACGGA
Source organism: Faecousia sp. (assembly GCA_045635065.1). GTDB lineage: Bacteria > Bacillota > Clostridia > Oscillospirales > Oscillospiraceae > Faecousia. The sequence continues at coordinate 18,080 of JAZRBJ010000021.1, forward strand.
AGCACCGGCTTCGTTCACAATCATATAGCTGGCATTGGGGAAGGCATGCAGCATCTCCACGGTCATGGCCTCGGTTTCCCGGGAGGCGGTGCCGTTGCCGATGGCGATGTGGGACACGCCCCATTTGCGCATCAGCCGGGAGAGAATGTCAATGGCTTCCTGCTTCTTTCGGTCGCTGAAGGTGGGATACACCACGGTGGTGTCCAGCACCTTGCCGGTGGCATCCACCACGGCCACCTTGCAGCCGTTGCGGTATCCAGGGTCAAGACCCATGGTCACAAAGCCCTTCACCGGGGGCTGCATCAGCAGAGGCTTGAGATTCAGCGCAAAATTGTGGATGGCGCCGTTGTAGGCCCGGTCGCTGAGGTCGCTGCGGGTTTCCCGCTGGACAGAGGGGAAAATGAGGCGCTCATAAGCATCCTCTGCGGCGGCCTTGACGAACTGGGAGATGAACATGGTGGGCTTCAAAGCGGCACGGCACACCACGGCAGGGCCTTCGTTGCCGGGCAGGGTAACGCTGACCTTTAGCTTTTCTTCCTTTTCACCCCGATTGATGGCCAGAATCTGGTGATCCATCACCCGACTGATGGGGCAGGAGAAATCATAATAGAGGCGATAGACCGTGTCCTCCTCCGGGTCGGCGGCCTTGGTCACCAGACTGCCCTTCCGGGCAATCAGCTCTCGCAGGCTCTTGCGGATGGCGGGATCGTCGGACAGATCCCCGGCAATGATGTCGCTAGCGCCGGCCAGAGCCTCCTCCACAGAACTGACGCCCTTCTCCGGATCCACATAGGCCTCAGCCAATACAGCAGGGTCGCTGCCGTCCTGGGCATAGATGGCCTGAGCCAGAGGCTCCAGTCCCTTCTCTCGGGCAATAGAGCCACGGGTGCGGCGCTTCTGCTTGTAGGGGCGGTACAGGTCTTCCACTTCCGCCAGCGTGGCGGCGGCATCAATGGCAGCGGCCAGCTCTTCCGTCAGCTTGCCCTGACTTTCGATGGAGGACTTTACCTCGTCCCGACGAGCCTGTAAATTCCGCAGATACTGCAGCCGGGTCTCAAGGGTACGCAGCACCGTGTCGTCCATGGCGCCGTGCATTTCCTTGCGGTAACGGGCGATGAAGGGGATGGTGTTGCCCTCGTCCATCAGGGCGATGACATTTTCAATGTATTCTTGCTTCTGACCCAATTCCTGGGACAGAATCTCTGCAATTGTGGGCATAAAAACACTCCTTTGAGTCATTTCCGGCAAATATTATATCACAGCATTTCCTAAAAGAAAAGAGAAAATTCTGCCGAATCCGGCCGCTTGACAAATGAGGAAAAAGGGATATAATTTGAGCTGTAAATACTTGGGCTTGTAGCGCAGTTGGGAGCGCACTACATTCGCATTGTAGGGGTCGAGGGTTCGAATCCCTTCAAGTCCACCAATAAAGGCGCCGCCTTCGGGCGTCGCTTTTATTGGTGGACTTGAGATAGAGATTCGAAAAATCAAATGCATCG
>JAZRBJ010000022.1:0-24684 GCA_045635065.1 Faecousia sp.
TTTGAAGGTGAGATTATTTCTCATAGGAATATCCAGAGAATGAAGAAATACTGGATGTATTTCAAAGACGATGGATTTTCTATGGGGAAAAAGATTGCTTCAAAACCGTATCAATCTCTATGTGAGTCCGCCCAATGATCCACTCTTTTTTATGCTTTTTCAACTGCAGTAACCACATCAGCCATGATATCTGTGGCAACTGTTTCCATCAAACCGTTATCATAGGCCTCTGCAACCTTAGGATCAATGGGCAGTCGTGCCAGCACAGGAATATCAAACTGTTGTGCCACCTCATCCAAATTGCTCTTACCAAACACCTGGATTTTCTTACCGCAATCCGGACATTGCAAATAGCTATAGTTCTCCACAAAACCCAACACGGGAATATGCATCATATTTGCCATCTTAACAGCCTTGGAAACAATCATGGAAACCAGATCCTGAGGGCTGGTTACGATGACAATACCATCCACAGGCAGACTCTGGAACACTGTAAGGGGCACATCACCGGTGCCGGGGGGCATGTCCACAAACATATAGTCCACATCTTCCCAGATCACATCGGTCCAGAACTGCTTCACAGCGCCGGCAATTACCGGACCACGCCATACCACAGGGTCTGTGCTGTTATCCAGCAGCAAATTAATGGACATCACCTGAATACCGCTGCGGGTCAAAGCAGGATACAGACCCTCCTCATTTGCCCCCTGACACTCCGTAACACCAAATGCCGTGGGCGCAGAGGGGCCGGTAATATCCGCATCCAAAACACCAACCCGCTTGCCTTTTCTTGCCATGGCAACCGCCAGCATGGATGTAACGGTGGACTTACCCACACCACCCTTGCCGGAAACAACCGCAATAACCTTTTTAACGCTGGATTTGGGATTCAGCTGTGCAATCATGCTCTCCGCCTTGCGATCAGAGCAATTGGAAGAACAGCTGGAACAATTTCCGTTGCATGAACTCATCTTAAAAACTCCTTTTTGCCAATAATCATAGAAATGTCAGTCGCTCTGAGCAGCTTCCCACTGCTCCATTAAATCCATCAAAACATCCTCAGCCTTGGATTTTTCCTCCAAAATGCGGGTTAGTTCCTGGTAATCAGAAGCTGCCTCCTCCATTTTGGATTCTAAATCAGCAATTATGGCTTCTTGCTTTTCAATTTCCCGTTCCAAACGGCGAATTAGTTTATCGACTTCCTTGGTTCCGCCCTTGGGCTTTTCCTTCTTATCCTTAGATGCAGTTGTTACAGGCGCAGCCTGCGCTGCCTCATGTTCCAGAATAGAGCGGTATTTACTGTAACCACACTTGAAATCCCGAATGGAGCCATCCTCCAGCAGCCAAATTCGTTCAGCAAACTTATCAATAAAATAACGGTCGTGGGAAACAAAAAGCAGTACGCCTTCAAATTCCTCAATGGCAGCCTCCACCCATTCACGGGAGGCAATATCCAGATGATTGGTAGGCTCATCCAGAATCAATAAATTGATTTTCTCATCCATGAGCATACACAGACGAAGCCTGGATTTCTCACCACCGGACAATTCCCCTACCTTTTTAAACACATCTTCGCCCTGGAATAAGAATGCACCCAAGCGGTCCCTTGCCATTTGCGGTGAGCAATTCTTTTCATAAAGCATGGTGTCGTACAAGGTGCGCTCCGGATGGGAAAACTGGATGGTCTGAGGCAAATAACCCCATTTAACGGTTGGACCAAACTGAATCTTTCCTTCACAGGTTTCTTCATCCAGCAAACATTTGAGAAAAGTTGTTTTTCCGGTGCCGTTGTCACCCAAAATTGCAATTCTCTCTCCTGCTTCCACAAGCAAATTAATGTCCGAAAACAAAACCCGTTCTCCAAAAGCTTTTGCCATTTGCCTGGTTTTAAACACCACATCTCCGGAAAAATCCTTTTCGCCAAAGGTGGCATGCATGGTTTTTTCTTTTGTGGGGCGTTTTGTTTTCTCAATACGCTCCATGCGGTGCTGAATGGACATGGCGCGGCGATACAAAGTGCGGTTGTTAATGCCCCAGCCCTTCATTCTTTCCACAGTATATCCCAGTTGCTTTATTTTCGCCTGTTCCTGTTCGTACTGTTTCATTTGCAGGTCAAACCGCGCCTGCTTTTCATCCATATAGAATGAATAATTGCCGGAGTAAAACTCTGCATGGCCATCCACAATCTCAATCACCCGCTGTGCAACCCGGTCGAGAAAATAGCGGTCGTGAGAAATGGTAAGAACAGTTCCTTTAAATGCCTTGATATATTTCTCAAGCCATTCCACACTGTTCAAATCCAGATGGTTGGTAGGTTCGTCCAGCAGCAGTATATCCGTCTTTTCCAAAAGCAAACGAGCAAGATTGGTTCTGGTCTTTTCACCACCGGACAAACTGTCAAAACTTTGATTGCGCATGGTTGCGGGGATGCCAAGACCGTTACAGATCTTGTCCACCTCCACATCCATTTCATAGCCGCCGCCGGCTTGAAATGCGTTGCTCAATCTATCATATTCCTGCAGCTGTTCCCGGGATGCCCCCATAGTCATTTCCTGCTCAAGCATACCCATTTTATTTTTAAGAGCAGCAAGAGCGTCAAAGGCTGAACGCAATACATCTTCAACCGAAAATCCTGCCGGAAATTCCGGAATCTGAGAAATCAAGCCTATGCGTTTATGGGGATTTACAAAAACTTCGCCCTCATCATAGTCCATCTCTCCAGTGAGAATCTTAAATAAGGTGGTTTTTCCGCAACCGTTACGGCCCAGAATCGCCACCCGTTCTCCCTCCTGCACATCAAAAGAAAGACCCTCCAGGAGATTCTCACCAATTACAAAAAACTTTGTTAAGTTTTTTACTTGAATATCAATCATGTTCTAACTCCAGCGCTGCCACAATTTCTTGCAGCTGGGGCAGCGTATACAGAAGATTCAACGCTTGCAGCATGGCATTTGCACTCATATGCCCGGGAAGCTCCAGTTTTTTAAGCAATGCTTTACGCAGAAAACTGCTGTTGGCGCTACCGGACAGCCCCAGATCCATCAGATCCTGTTTTGTGATATGGCCGCATATCCCGGCATCCTCTCCGTCAACGGTGGCTCCTGCCCGACGCAGCGCATCCAAAATCACTTCCGGGCGCATTCCCTCCACGCCAAGAAGTCCCTCTTTCCCGGGAGATGTCTTTCTTTTCTCCTTTCCCGGAATATCGGGAATATAAGCATGTTTCAAAAGGCTTGGATCAATGACGCTTTTTAAAAAATTACGAATGACAAAACCTGCTCCATCAGAGTCGGTAAATACAATCAAGCCTCGACTTTGTGCAGCCTTGCGCAGTAGGGACAGTTGTTCCTTATCCTTCATTATGCCGAATCCGGAGGTCTCTAAAATGGTTGCATCCACAATTTGAGAAAGCATATTTTTGTCGTAACGACCTTCTACCACGATAACTTCCTTGATTTTAAGCACCGCGAGCCTCCTGTGCAAGCTGCAGCACCAACATCTCCAGCAAGCGTTTCGGGTCATCCAGGGAGGTTTTCATGCCGTAATCGGTATCCATAATCAGCTGGGCTGCCCGGGCGTAAAAGGTGGTTGAGAACTTACTGGCTGCAGACATGGTCTTTCTGGCAGGATAATCACCGATAGAATACAGCTTCATCATCTCCGGTACGCCCCGACCATTATCCATCAATGTACGGGCAGTAGCCAGTCTGCGGAAATGACCGCCAACAGCACCCAAAATATAAATCGGATCCTGCTGCATCTTCAAAAGAACCTGCAGCTTCTGCAAGGCAAGTCCGTATTCACCCTTACCTAACAAATCCGTAAGCTGAAATATCACAGCATCTAAAACCGGTTCGGTTACTGCATCAATATCACTTTTCACAATGGTATCTGCGCCGGAATAGGCTGCTATTTTGTCAATCTCACCAGCCAGGGTGGTCATGGTACCACCGGTAATATCAATCAAATAGGAGCACAAGGAAGAAGGAATTTGTTTGCCCTTCGCCGCAAAATGCCGGGTAATCCAGGGAATCAGATCACGGGGCTCCTGGCGAGCAAATTCCACCAGAAATCCATACTCATCCATGACATTCCACAGCTTTTTCATCCGTTTATCCGGCTTCCATGTGCCGGTGGTATAGGAAAACACAACGGTGCAGTAGTCCGGAATATCGCTAATGATCTCGATTAGTCTATCCCTGTCAGACTCAGACAGCTTAAAAACATCCACCTCATCAATGACAACAAGGGAGTTTTCCGCCATCATGGGCAGGTTTTCCACACAATCGGCAAAGCTGCGTAAATCAAAAGTTTCCTCCGTCAGCTTGTGGAAATTAAACGCTTCTGTCACCTCATCCAAAAGCAGCTTTTTCAGCTGCTGCAAATAATAGTGCAGCAAAAATACCTCTTCACCGTAGAAGAAGTAAAGCCGGGCAGGCTCCTTATTTTTCAGCTGCATTTTCAGCTCCTGTATTCCATTGGGCTTATCTCCCTGCTTAGCCATAGCTTCACCCCCTGATGATGATATTTCCTTCCAAATCCGTCCTGTAAATTTTACAGCCGTACCGTATCAGCCGTTGCAAGGTTTCATCGGACGGATGTCCAAAATTATTATTTTCTGACACAGAAATCAAAACGATTTCAGGCTTTGTTACCGTGAGCAGCAATTCTCCCGTAGCATCCTTGGCTCCGTGATGTCCTGCAACGAGAACCTCTATATCCGGAAGAGAATGTGTCTGCAAAAGCTTTGCTTCTCCTGCCTGACTTCTGTCACCGGTAATGAGTATATCACATTTTTCCGTTTTAAACAAGACACAGAGACTGCTTTCATTGCTTGTATTCGAAATTTCTCCGGGATACAGATTGATATTTCCGGTGTTCCAATCAAGAGAAATATCTTCATTGACGATTACAGTTTCACTCTTATGAACTGCTTCTATGGCTGTTTTTAAATCGTGATCTTCCTGCCCAGGTAAAACCAAAAGATCCGCCGGAATCCGTTGCAAGAAATAAGGTATTCCTCCGACATGATCCTCATCATAATGGGTAATTATCAATCCATCAATATGATATATCCCCCGGCTGTGCAGGTAGGCAGCCGCTTGATCCGCCGCATCCTCAGCCCTGTCGCCACCGCAATCAACCATAAATGTCTTTCTGCCATTTTGCAAAATAATACATTGTCCCTGCCCTACATCCAATGCCGTAACGCGGTAATTGTCAAGCAGCGGCTCAAACCAGGACGCAAGCAATGCAACACAAAGAGTAACCGTCATACAGCAAAGCAGGGTCACCGGCCGTTTGTTCTTCATGATAAAATAAGCGCCAAGCAGAATATAACAGAATACCAACCACAACACAATGTATGTGCTATCGGTATAAATGGCAGCAAGGGGAAATTTTGATAACAGCGTGGACACGCCCAAAATATAACCTATCAACCATTCCAGTACCCAACAAATAATCTTTGCAGCAGGTAACCATACAAGGCCAATGACACATACGGCAATCAAACCGCAAAACAGAATTGTTACAGCCCACAGGCACAACAGATTGGTAAGAATTCCAATCAAACTCACACAGTCAAAGTAAATTGCGGTCAAGGGAGCAGTAAGAACAACGGCGCTTACGGAAACTGAAACGGAACCGGCAACAGCGCGAACAAATCGTCCCTTATAAGTTTTAGGCGGAATCTTTGACAGCGGTCCGAAACCCATAATTCTGTTATAAATTCTGCTTGCAAACAGGAATATGCCGGCAACACTGGCAACAGAAAGCTGAAACCCTACTGCGCTGGCGCAATGGGGATTAATCGAAAGCATAGTCACAACCGCAAAAGCAAGCGCCGTTGGGGGGTCATACTCCCGGTTGAACACCATGGCAAGTATCATAAGTACTTGCATCATACAAGCGCGCATGATAGACGGGGTAAATCCTGCCACAGCCGCAAACAGCAGCAAACAGGGAATCCCCAAAATTGCGGTAAGAAATCTTCTTTTCCCCGCAATCAGATAAACCATAGAGAACAAAATGGACACATGCAATCCGGACACAGCAGCCACATGTCGAATACCGCTAAGCATCAAATGGGTTTGTGTTGCGTAATCTAAATCTGTTGTATCTCCTATAAGCAAGGCTTTGGCAAAGGGCGCTGAAGCATATGAAAACATACTGTCCAGATAATCCACAATTCCACGGCGAAGATAAGCAGGAATATACCGCCAACTTCTTGTGGCGGCAGGAACCACGGTAGTATCCCCCATCTGATATGCCATTAAGAAAATTCCCTGGCTGCGGTGATAAGTTGGCTCTCTTTGCCCGCCAAGAGTAGTAAACCGAAAGCGAAATTCTCCATGAATTACTGTACCGGGAGAAACCTGCTGATCGCTATCCAGATATATACGAGCCTTATAGCTTTGATTTCCCAGCGTGATTTTCCCGTCAACGCCTGTTCCGTAACCGGTATCAAAACTAAAATCTGTTGCACGAAATTGCACCGACACCGTTTCTCCGTCCAAGGATTTGGGTGCTGCCAGATAACACCCATTATAGATCTGCAGCCATAAAAGACCCATGCCGCACCCAAGCAAAACAAGTGCAAACTTCTTCCAGCCATTATTCAGCCGAAGAAGCAGGCAAATAACAGAAATGACAAGGAACGCCACTCCAATTATGGCAAAAATACCACTCAAAAGAAAATAGGCACCCACTGCACAGGATGCAGCAAAGCCCAAGGAAAACCATAATAATTTTCGCACAGTTATCCCTCATTTCTTTTTAAAAAGGCGCCGCATTTGCGGCGCCTTAAATCAGTTCAGCTTAGATGCAATAAAATCATCTACCAGAGCAAGGGCATCATCAACCTTGTTGATATCCTTACCGCCACCCATGGCGCTATCAGGCTTACCGCCACCGCTGCCACCGCAGCAGGTGCAAACCTGCTTCACCAGGTCGCCGGCTTTCACACCCTTTGCCACAGCATCCTTACCGCAAACAGCCAGGAAGGTGATCTTGTCATCATTGACAGCGCAGAGAACCGCAGCCACAGCAGAATCCTTATCCCGCAGCAAATCGCCCATCTGGCGCAGCTTTCCGGCATCAGCGCCGGGAACGGTTGCAGTAATCACATGCAGACCGCCAATGGTTCTTGCGCCGTAGAGGAATCTGTCAGCCTCTCCGGCAGCCTCTCTTGCCTTGAAGGATTCAATAGCACGCTTCAAGCCCTTAATTTCCTCTACCTGAGCATGAATCTTGTCTTCCAATTCTGCGGGTTTGACCTTCAGCTCTGCACAGGTGCTGTAAATGAGCGCCCGATTCTTTTCCATATCTTCCAGACATGCTTTGCCGGTAATGGCCTCAATACGGCGCACACCGGAGGCAACGCTGCCCTCACTTTCAATACGGAAAGGACCAACCTTTGCGGTATTGTCCAGATGTGTACCACCACAAAGCTCAATGGAATACCCGCCCATGTTAACCACACGGACAGTATCGCCATACTTCTCAGAGAACAGTGCTGTTGCGCCGATTTTCTTAGCTTCATCGATGGTCATTTCCTTGGTCTCAATACCATAGCCTTCCAGAACCGCAGCCTGCACAATAGCATCCACCTTGGCCATTTCCTCGGTGGTCATAGCGGAGTAATGGGTAAAGTCAAAACGCAGATGGTCGGGCTCAACCAAAGAGCCTGCCTGATGCACATGGTCACCCAGAACGCTAGTCAACGCCTTTTGCAGCAGGTGGGTAGCGGAGTGGGCGCGCATGATCGCCTTACGACGCTCCACATCAATGGAAGCCAGAACCACATCATCGGTCTTAATGGTGCCGCTGCGCATGAAGCCATGGTGCAAATACTTGCCGCCCTTGTCCTTCAAAACATTGGACACCTCAAAACGGCTGTCACCCACCAGGATGACACCATGGTCAGCAACCTGACCGCCCATTTCCGCATAGAAGGGTGTTCTGTCAAGCACAACAATGCCCTTTTCGCCGCCGGTAATGGAGCCGGTAACCTCCTCACCAACGCAAACAGCCAGAACCTTAGCCTCACAGTTGACCATATCATAGCCAACGAAAGCAGTGGGTGTGGTATCCAGACCCAGATCAATACCTGCCCAGCCCAGATCACCCAGAGCCTTCCGGGCCTCCCGGGCGCGATTCTTATCCTCTTCCCGCTGGCGGTTGAATTCCTCAACATCCAGGGTCATGCCCTCATCCTCCAGCATCTCCACAGTCAGATCCAAGGGGAAACCGTAGGTCGCAGACAGCAGGAACGCGTCTGCGCCGGAGAATACCGTCTTACCCTCAGCCTTGTGGGCAGCCAGCTTCTCATTGTAAATGGCCATACCGGTGTCAATGGTCTTACAGAAGCTTTCTTCCTCAATCTTCACAATACGAATGATGTAATCCGCACGCTCCCGGAGATAGCTGTAGTGACTCTCATTTTCCTTAATGACAGTTTCCACAATTTCAAACAGGAAAGGCTTATTTACGCCAAGAAGCTTACCATGACGGGCAGCTCTTCTCAGCAAACGGCGCAGCACATAACCGCGGCCCTCATTGGAGGGCAAAACACCGTCGGCAATCATAAAGGTAGATGCGCGGATATGGTCGGTAATCACACGCAGGCTCACATCGGTCTTAACGCTCTGACCGTAGGATGCGCCGGTAATAGCAGTAACATGGTTGGTAATATTCATAACCGTATCCACATCAAACAGGCTGTTCACATCCTGGCATACCACCGCCAGACGCTCCAGGCCCATACCGGTATCGATATTCTTCTGCACCAGTTCGGTGTAATTGCCGTTGCCGTCATTGTCAAACTGGGAGAAAACATTATTCCAAACTTCCATATAGCGGTCGCAATCACAGCCAACAGTACAGCCGGGCTTACCGCAACCATACTTTTCACCACGGTCATAATAGACCTCGCTGCAAGGACCGCAGGGACCGGAACCATGCTCCCAGAAATTGTCTCCCTTACCGAAACGGAAGATCCGCTCTGCGGGAATACCGATTTCCTTATTCCAGATTTCAAAGGCCTCCTCATCGTTTTCATAGATGGAAGGATACAGACGGTCGGGATCCAGACCAACAGTCTTAGTCAAAAACTCCCAGCACCAGGCAATGGCCTCATGCTTGAAATAATCACCAAAGGAGAAATTGCCAAGCATTTCAAAATAGGTGCCATGGCGGGCAGTCTTACCGATATTTTCAATGTCACCGGTACGAATGCACTTCTGGCAGGTACAAACTCTGCGGCGGGGCGGCTCCACCTCACCCTTAAAATAAGGCTTCATAGGTGCCATGCCGGAGTTAATCAGTAGCAGGGACTTGTCATTCTGGGGAATCAGAGAAAAGCTGGGCAGGCGCAGATGATCCTTGCTTTCAAAAAAGCTCAGAAACATTTCACGCAGTTCGTTTACGCCGTAAGGCTTCGGAATCATAGGAATTACCTCCAATTATAATACAAAATAAAAAACCCGCCCCCTATACATAGGGGCGAGAAACTCGCGGTACCACCCTAATTCACCGCATGGCGGCATCTTAGCTGCTCTGTAACGGGAGCGCCCGTCCCAATCTCTTGGGCTGCTTGGAAGTGGCTTGCAGAGTTCTGACCGAGGGCTTGCACCAATCCCCTCTCGCTAAAGGTTCATCATTCTGCTTGGTTTCCGCATCGCTTTTACTTATCTACTGTATTTTAGCATATAGCGAAAAATTGTCAATAGATTTTTCCGGAAAATACCCTGTTTTTCGTAGTATTTCAAAGAAACGGCCGATGGTATCCATCGGCCGTTTCTTCAGATTTGATTTTTCAAAAAATCAATGAGCGCTTGTCTTCCCTCTTCGCTCATAGGAAATGTCGCCTGTCCCTCCACGGTGCTCTTTTCATAGCAGAACTGACCGTGCCAGAATTCCACAGAAATAGAACTGGCTTCCATGTCCACTTCCTTACTGCCCTCCGGTTTCACAACCGTGGGCGCAGCTTTAAACCGCAAAGCGCCGCAGGAGCCTGTAAAGGTATTACCCATGGCAAAGGTGTGCAATGTGGGTATATAGATTTCCATCCCGTCTTACTCCGCAACCAAGGCTTCCATCTCATCCAGAAGCTCACCAAACAGCTGCAATGCCTGATCAACAGGCTCGGGGCTGGTCATATCCACACCCGCATCCTTCAAAAGGTCGATGGGACTCTTGGAACAACCGCCGGACAGGAAACGAATATAATCCTTAACCGCACTTTCACCCTCAGAAAGAATCTTACGGGACAGTGCAATGGCAGCAGAATAGCCCGTAGCATACTGGAACACATAGTAGTTATAATAGAAATGGGGAATTCTCGCCCACTCCATGGCAATATCATCATCCACCACCATGTCGGGTCCGAAATACAGTTCATTCAGGCGGCGGTACTCTGCGCAAAGCACATCAGCAGTCAGCGTCTTGCCCTCCTGTACCATACGACCAATGTTCAGCTCAAACTCCGCAAACATGGTCTGGCGGTACAGCGTACCCTTGAACTGCTCCAGGAAATGATTGATGAGATATGCCCGTTCTTTCTTATCCGTGGTCTTGCCCAGGAGGTACTCCATAAGCAGCGCCTCATTGCAGGTAGATGCAACCTCTGCAACGAAAATCACATAATCAGCATCCACAGGATTCTGATATTTGTTGGAATGATAAGAATGAAGCGCATGGCCCATTTCATGGGCTAAGGTAAACTGACTGTCCAGTGTGCCGGAATAATTCAGCAGCACATAAGGATGCACGGATGCACCGGCGGAGTATGCGCCGCTGCGCTTACCCACATTCTGATAGACATCAATCCAGCGATTCTCAAAGCCCTCTTTCAGAATCTTGCGGTAGTCCTCACCCAGAGGTGCCATGGCATCGTAAACAGTCTGCTTTGCCTCAGCAAAGGGAATCTTTTTATCAAGACCGTCCATCAAAGAGGCATAAACATCGTAAAAATGCAGTTCATCCACACCAAGCAGCTTTTTGCGAAGACGCACATAGCGATGCATCTTGTCCATATTCTTATGAACCGCTTCAATAAGATTCAGATATACGGAAGTGGGAACATTGGTTCTGTCCAAAGATGCCTCAAAAGCAGAGGAGTAATTTCTTGCCTCGGCAAAGAACTTCAGCTGCTTATTCTGTGCATTGAGCATGGAGGCGGCGGTATTCTTAAACTTGCCAAAGCTGCGGTAGATATTTTCGTAAGCGCTCTTTCTCAGTTCCCGGTCTGGACTTTCCTCATAGGAAACAAAAGTACCTTGGCTCAAGGGATAGGCCTTGCCCTGGCTGTCTACTGCATCCGGGAAGGTAATATCCGCATCTGCAAACATGCCGTAAATGGTATTGGGCGCATCGGACATTTCACCGGCGGCGGCAAGGAGTTTTTCCTCCTGCGGGGAAAGAATATGATCCTTACGGCGACGAAGGTCAGTCAGATAACGGCGGTAGCGCTCCAGCTTGGGATAATCCCTATAAAATCCATCCAGCTGGGCGTCGGTGATGGCCATGATCTCCGGTGTTTCAAAGCTGGCAGCAGCGCTTAGGGCCACCACCACACTCATAAACCTACCGGTCATTGCCTGATAGGTGGCATTGCGGGTATCTTCATCACCCTTACGCATGCAGTAGTTGGCAAGCAGCTCGCCCTTGGCATTGACCCGCTCTATATTCTCCAGATACCGGTAAAGCGTTTCACCGCTATCTGCCAAATGGCCGGCAAATTCCTGCAGCAAAGCCTTATCCTGCTCCAGAGTAGCAAGCTCCTGCTCCCATACCTCATCGCTGGCGTACATATCCTCAGTTTTCCAGGTGTCCTCCACAGGAATGTCCTTACGTTCCCGAATCTTATTCATTTCTTCCATAGGAATATCCTCCTTTTGTAATATGAAATTATTATACCACAGCATTCTGTAAATGCAATTGAAAAAAATGAAGAAGTGTGGTAAAGTAATGCTTGGTGATTATTTATGAAAAACAAAATTACAGGCACAGCAAGTCTTCTATTTGCAACCATTATCTGGGGTTCTGCCTTTGTTGCGCAAAGCGTGGGTATGGACTATATTGATCCTTTTACCTTCCAGGCAGTTCGTTGCTTTCTTGCTGTGATTGGTCTTCTGCCTATTATCCTTATCATTGACCTTATAAAAGGTAAAAATTTCTTTCACCAATGGGCAAACAAGCGTCTGTGGATTGGTGGCACATTATGCGCCATTCCCCTTTCCCTTGCTGTGAATTTACAGCAGGTTGGCCTTGTTTCCACAGACCCGGGAAAATCCGCCTTTCTTACCGCTATGTACATAGTAATTGTACCCATCATCGGTATTTTTCTCAAGCGCAAGCCCTCCCCTATTATCCCTGTCTGTGTTGTTCTTGCCGTGGCGGGGCTTTACTTTTTGTGCTGTACCGGTTCAGCCGGTTTTCAATTTGGCGACCTCTGTTTGGTGCTTTGTGCATTTATGTTTGCGGTGCAAATCACCTTTGTAGATCTCTTCACCCAGGGAACAGATAGTCTTAAGCTGAATCTGATTCAATCCCTGGTGTGTTCCATTCTGTCTGCAATCCCCATGTTTCTACTGGAATCCCCAAATATCCGCAGCATTTCCATGTGCGCAATCCCCTTGAGCTATACCGGTTTCCTATCCATGGGACTTGCTTATTCCATGCAAATTATTGGGCAAAAGCACATTGAATCTTCCGTGGCTTCCCTGATTATGAGCCTTGAATCGGTTTTTGCCGTTATTTTCAGCGCACTGATTTTACACAAATTCATGTCACCTTGGGAAACCGTTGGATGCATATTGGTCTTTTCCGCCGTCATTCTTTCCCAAGTCCCCACTCCCAGAAAAAAAGCTGTCTGAGAAATCTCAGACAGCTTTTTCTTATTTCTTATCCGCAGCAATAATGCGTTTCATAGCCTCGATTCCCACACGGATGGCACCGGAGGTATCCTCGGTCATAGGCATATTCATACCCAGCTTTTCCCGCTCCTGATTCCAAACCACATGGAAACAGCTGCCGCAGCGTACGCCAAGGGCTGCAGCCACAACAAACAGCGCCGCAGACTCCATTTCGCTGGATTTCACACCCAGCCGTTTCCAGGCTTCCCACTTCTGGATCAGCTCATAAGAAATCGGCGACTTATCCGGCGCATGCTGCCCGTAAAAGGAGTCTTTACATTGCACCACGCCCACATGGGTCTTAAAACCCAAATCCTCGCTGGCAGCCTTCAGCGCCGCAGTAATATCAAAATCCGCCACCGAGGGAAATTCAATAGGTGCGTATTCCAAAGAAGTATGCTCAAAGCGCACAGCTCCGGTAGCCACAACCACATCACCGGGGCAAACATCCAATGCAATGCCGCCGGTGGTACCCACACGAATGAAGGTATCTGCGCCAATGGCTGCCAGTTCCTCCATGGCAATGGCTGCGGAGGGTCCACCGATACCTGTGGAGCAAACAGAAACCTTTTCTCCCAATAAAGTGCCGGTATAGATATTGTACTCCCGGTTCATACCCACATGAACGGGATTGTCAAAATGCTTGGCAATTGCCTCACAGCGGCCGGGATCACCGGGCAAGAACACATATCTGCCCACATCTCCCTCCTTGCAGTGAATGTGAAACTGCATTCCTATATCTTGCATAGGACTACCTCCTTAAAACAGGCTGATTTGATTGGTTTCCGCCATGTCTCCAAATGCGCCGGCATCCTTTAGCATCTGGATATGGGTTTTGGACACCTTGGGGCAGGCAATAGAGAATTCCTCCACCGAAAGGAATTGCTTACCTTCCCGTCCTCTGACGATATCTTCCGCAGCGCTATCGCCCAGACCGCCAATGGCTACAAAGGGAGGTCGCAGTTTTCCGTCCTCAATGACAAAGTTAAAGGCATCACTCTTATAAATGTCAATGGGCAGGAATTCAAACCCACGAAGGAAGAACTCATATGCCACCTCCAGGGTGATGAGCAAATTCTTATCCTTCACCGAAGGTTTTTCCATACTTTCGATGGCCTTAATATTAGCCACCACCGCATCCTTGCTTTCCGTCATCATAAGAGCATCAAAATGGCCCTTTTGACTGCGACGATAGAAATAGGCGGAGTAAAATGCCAAAGGATAATTAACCTTGAACCACGCAATACGGAACGCCATCATAACATAGGCCACCGCATGGGCTTTCGGGAACAGATACTGGATTTTTTTGCAGGAGAGAATATACCAGTCCGGCACACCCGCCTGCTTCATTTCATCCTCTGCCCCCGGGGGGAGACCTTTGCCCTTACGCACGGATTCCATGATTTTAAAGGCTCGTTTTTCCGGCAAGCCACAGGCAATGAGATAAATCATAATATCATCACGACAGCCGATGGTCTGATCAACTCTTGCCGTACCGGACACAATCAGATCCTTTGCATTACCCAGCCACACATCCGTACCGTGGGTATAACCGGAAATTCGTACAAGGAAGTCAAATTTATCCGGCTTTGTGTCCAACAGCACCTCACGGGTAAACCGGGTGTTAAACTCCGGCACAGCCACAGTGCCTGTAGGACCAAGGATGGGGTCATCCTCATACCCAAGCACCTTGGAGGAAGTAAAGATGGACATGGTCCTCTTATCATCCAAAGGAATGGTCTTTGCATCCACGCCGGTCATATCCTCCATTTTGCGGATCATGGTGGGGTCGTCATGGCCCAGCATATCCAGCTTAAGAAGATTCTCCTCCATGGAGTGGTATTCAAAATGGGTGGTTATTTGGTCAGATTCCGGATCATCCGCAGGATGCTGCACAGGGCAGAAATCCCAAATCTCATTTTCCTGGGGAATCACCACCAGACCGCCGGGGTGCTGACCCGTAGTCTGGCGAACATCCATGCAGCCATTGATCAAGCGTTTTTCTTCTGCCTTACTTACACTCTGTCCCCGTTCCTCCAGATATTTTTTCACATATCCAAAGGCGGTCTTATCCGCCACAGTACCAACCGTACCCGCGCGGAACACATGACTTCTGCCAAACATTTCCGTACAGTAGGCATGGGCCCTTGCCTGATATTCACCGGAGAAATTCAAGTCAATATCCGGCACCTTGTCACCGCCAAAGCCCAGGAAGGTTTCAAAGGGAATATTAAATCCTTCTTTTGCAAAGGGTGTGCCACACTTGGGGCAAACTGCATCCGGTAAGTCAGCGCCGCAGCCATACTCCTTCGGCACATCAAATGTGGTGTATTTGCACTCCGGATTGGGGCAGCGATAATGAGGTGGGAAGGAATTCACTTCCGTTATGCCGGACATGTACGCCACTATGGAGGACCCCACAGAGCCACGGGAGCCGACGAGATAGCCGTTCTCCAGGGAATTCTGCACCAATCTCTGGGCAGACATGTAGATCACATCATAGTGACAGGTAATAATATCATTCAGCTCTACTTCCACACGCTTGGTAATAAGCTCAGGGGGATTTTCTCCATAAAGCCGGTGCATCTTTTCATACACAAGGCTTTTCAGGTCCTCAACGGAATTCTCAATTTTGGGCGCAAACAGATTATGGGGAACCGGTCGGACCGTTTCACACATATCAGCGATCATATTAGGATTCCGGATGACGATTTCCTGTGCTTTCTCCTGCCCCAGATAGCTGAATTCTTCCAGCATTTCATCGGTTGTGCGGAAATACAGGGGGTTAGGCTTGTCCGCATCCGGGAAGCCCTTGGATGCCAACAGAATGTGCCGGAACAGCTCGTCTTCCGGATTCTGGAAATGCACATCGCCGGTAGCAACAACAATCTTACCCATTTTCTCGCCCAGGCTAACAATATCCCGGTTGAATTGATACAGATCCTCCTCACATCCGGCAATGGGCTCCTCCCCTTCCTTCCTGGGAGTCAGCATAAAACGGTTGTTGGAAACAGGCTGAACCTCCAAATAGTCATAGAATTCTGCCAGCCGCTGCAGTTCTTCCTCAGCTGCGCCATCAATCACAGCCTGGAAAAGTTCATTGTTCTCACACGCAGAACCCACCAGAATTCCTTCCCGCAGCTTTATCAGTTCCGACTTGAAAATTCGGGGAAATTTTTTAAAGTGATGCAGATTGGATTCCGAAATCAACTGATACAAATTTCGAAGACCCAACTGATTTTTAGCAAACAGCACAATATGTTGGCATTTCATTGCCGTAGGATGATTCCTGCGGAACTGAGGACGAAGAGGAAGCATGGCATCATTAATAGATTGCACATCCTCAACACCCATCTGTTTGAGTTTGTCCATAAGCTTAGCCATGATCAAACCGCAAATCAGCGCATCATCCCCTGCCCGATGGTGATTAAAGTCCATCAGTTCAAAATGCTTTGCAACCATGTCCAGAGAATACCTATGGAGGTTTGGCAAAATATTCTGTGAAATGGTAAGGGTGTCCACACTGGTAAAGTTATAGGGCAGATCAAGCTTTTTGCAAGCATGCCGGACAAAGGTGGTATCAAAATCCGCATTGTGGGCAATCAGAACCCGATCACCTACAAAATCCAAAAACTGCGGCAGGACCTGCGCCAGCTCGGGTGCGTCCCGCAGCATATCATCCGTAATTCCCGTCAGTTCCGTAGTACGTTTTTCCAGACGCATACCGGGATTCACAAAGCTCTGGAAGCGGTCAATTTCTTTACCGCCACACATCCTGACTGCGCCGATTTCAATAATTCTGTCCCGTCTTGCATACAGACCCGTGGTTTCCAGATCAAAGGCAACATACTCCTCATCAAAGGACATATTGCCACTGCCGTGAACAGCCAGTGTGTCATCCAGATCATTAATATAGTAACCTTCACAGCCATGGAGTATTTTTATCTCTTCATCGGTGCCTGCAACCTTTGGCTTTTTCCACTCCACAGTATGCATCGCATCTGTAAAGGACTGTACGCAGCCGTGGTCCGTAATTGCGATGGCGCGGTGACCCCATTTTGCTGCCTGAAGAATCACATCTTCCGTCTTGGTCAGGGCATCCATCATACTCATACGGGTATGGAGATGCAGTTCCACGCGCTTTTCACTGGGGGCATTATCCTGCCGGGAAGCCATAACACCGGGCATAATGGCAAAGGGCTTCATGACGGTTTCATTAGTGAAATTATCCACATTTAATTTGCCCTGAATTCGCAGAACACTACCCACTTTGACAGCTTCCAAAATCGGTTTTGCTTCCTTATTTTCCAGGAAGCGGCTAATGCGCACAGAAGAGGTATTATCCGTAATATCAAAGTTAATGACCCAGGCGTTGCGCTTAGCCAGCTCTTTGTGCTCCACATCGAACACTCTGCCCTCTACAATGACAACACCCATATCCAGGGACAGTTCATTCATAGGAACGGTTTTTCCCTTAAAGGGTTTACCGTAAATGATGTCAGATGTCTGCGTCTGGGACTTTTGCTGCTGCACATCTGCAATCTTTGGCATCGTTGCCACTGTGTTGCTGCGCATCTTCTCCATGGCGTCAAACAGGTCCTGGCCCTGAAGATTATGGCCGGCAATGATCTCAATGGTGACCGCAGTTGCAAACTTCTCCCTTAACTTAGCGCACACAAAGGGAATTGCTTCATCCAGTTCCTTCTTGCCGTTACCCACCAGGGTAACCTTAAGTGTGTTCTCCTCCCAGTCCCAGCCGGCGCCTGCAAGACTGGCTCTGTTCATAGAATTGCAGGCGGCAAACATGGAGACAAGCTCCGCCGGATCGATGTACGCAAGCTGTTCTGCCGGATGGGTAGCGGAAATCTGCATGTCCGAAAGACCGTATAAGGAAGTGATTTCTCTTTCCACCTGATCCAGGATTGCTGTATTTATATATTTATCTGCATGGATACAAATACAGATTTTGCGTTTCTCCGGATCAATATCCGCAGCAACGACAGCCGCCTGAGAAAAGGCAGCAGACACTGCCTCAGGCGGCTCGTAAAGAGAAAACATATTCAAAAATAAAATGCTTTCATTCATGGGATTCCTCAAAAATTCTCTATACGCTTCAACAATGCGGGCAGAAGCTCCTCATAAGGCAGTTTTTCAACCTGCTCACCTTTTTCAAACAACATTCCCCAACCGTCACCGCCGGCAATGCCGATGTCCGCCTCACGAGCCTCACCCGGTCCGTTAACAACACAGCCCATTACCGCAACAGTAATCGGTTTTTCACAGTTCTTCAACGCCTCATCCACTTGATTTACAAGGCCAATTAAATCAATTCTTGTACGCCCGCAGGTAGGACAGGAAATAATATTCACGCCCTCTTTCCGCAAGCCCGCAGCCTTTAAAATATCCTTGGCTGCATACACTTCCTCCACTGGATCATCGGTCAAACTGACACGAATAGTATCACCGATACCGTCCAAAAGCAGCGCACCGATTCCCATAGCGGATTTCATAAGTCCCATACGCACAGGGCCGGTCTCCGTCACACCGATGTGCAGCGGATAATCGCAACGGCTGCGGAACAATCTGGAGGCCTCCACCATCGTGGGCACAGTGGAAGATTTCATAGACACACAGGTGTCGTAAAATCCAAACTTCTCCAAAAGAGCAATATGCTGAAAGGCGCTCTCCACCAAAGCTTCTGCTGTGGGATGACCGTATTTTTCCAGAAGCTTTTTATCCAAACTTCCGCCATTGACGCCAATACGAATGGGAATATTCCGCTCCTTACAGGCTTTGACCACAGCCTCCACCCGGTCTTCCCCGCCAATATTGCCGGGGTTGATTCGAATCTTGGCAGCACCACCTTCTGCAGCAGCCAGAGCAAGCTTATAGTCAAAATGAATATCAGCAACCAGGGGTAATTCGCTTTCCTTACAGATCAAAGCAAAGGCTCTGGCAGCCTCCATATTTTGCACCGCCAAACGGGCAATCTGACAGCCGGCAGCCTTCAGCCTGCGAATCTGCTCCAAAGAGCCCTCCACATCGGTGGTCTTTGTATTGAGCATGGACTGAATGGCAATGGGCGCGCCGCCGCCAATAGGAACATTGCCTACCATGATCTGTCTGGTCATAGGTTTCACCCCTTAAAAATAACAAAAATATCCTTAAACATTAAAATTGCCATCAAGCCCAGCAGAAGAATCATACCCACGCCATGCAAATATCCCTCATATTTGGGATCGATCTTCTTGCGTGTAACCTTCTCTACCGCAGTTGTCAGCAGCAAACACAGCGCCCGACCGCCATCCAAAGCAGGTACGGGCAGCAGATTCATCACCGCCAGATTAATGGCAATAAAACCGCCAAAATACAACATATTCATAAATGCATCCTGCGGTGTATCAGAAGCCTCTGCTGTGGTGGACATTATCTGCACAATGCCCACAGGGCCGGACATATCTTTCAATCCTGCCTGCCCTGTAAAAATCATTTGCAGGCTTAGACGAACATTACGAACCATATTCAGCGCCGTATTCCAAACATAACCCAAGGTCGTCAGCAAATCTGCATCCTTTACGGCAAATTGAAAACCGTAGCGCAAAGAGGTTGTTCCGTCCGGATCGGTAAACTCCCGTTTTTCCATATAGAAATCATTTAATTCCACACGCTTACCATTCCGTAAAACGACAATATCATGAACATCTCCCGGGTTCATGCTCAGCAGCATGCTGAAATCAGACTGAACATACACCCGTTCCCCGTCTACTTTTAAAATCCGGTCACCAACCTGCAGACCATGCTCACTAATCACAGCGCTGCCGGGCTCAGCTGCGCTGATCTCCGGCATAACAAAATTCTTAGCAGGCGCAAATACAATCAACAGGATCAGCAAACCTACAACGAAATTCGTAACTGCACCAGCTAAAAGAATGATTAATCGTTTCCACCATGCAGCCCTGCCAAAAGCCCGGGGATTCTCACTGTCGCCGTCCTCCCCTTCCATAGCGCAAAAACCGCCAACGGGAATGCAGCGAAGAGAATATACCGTTTCGCCCACCTGTTTTTTGAAAATAGCAGGCCCCATGAACATGGAAAACTCATTAACTTGTACGCCAAATTTTTTAGCTGCCAGAAAATGACCCAGTTCATGGACAAAAATCAGCAAACTAAACAGCAAAACTGCAAAAAGAATACTCATGAAACGCCTCGTTTCTTATTGGTTTACCGCCAATCTGGCCAGACGGTCAGCCTCCAGAATCTCCTCCAATGTGGGATTCTGGATAAAGGGAACGGCATCCAGCGCTCTGCAAACCCGATTGTAAATATCGTAAAAACCGATCTTATCCTCTAAAAACAGAGCAACCGCCGCTTCATTGGCGCCATTCATCACAGGGCAAGCCGTACCGCCGGTTTTTGCGCACTCCCGCGCCAACGCAAGACAAGGAAAGGCTGCCACATCCGGCTCACAAAAGGTAAGGGCGTCGCATTTGGTAAGATCCAATGTGTCTACAATACATTCCTGTCTGTGGGGATAGGTGAACGCCAGTTGAATGGGAAGCCGCATATCCGGTGCGCCCAGCTGCGCCATCACCGCGCCATCGTTAAACTCCACCAAGCTATGCACAATGCTTTGACGGTGGATTACCACATCCACCTGCTCCACAGGAAGATCATACAGCCGCATGGCTTCAATCACTTCCAAGCCTTTGTTCATAAGGGTAGCGCAGTCGATGGTGATTTTTTGACCCATTTTCCAGTTGGGGTGCTTCAACGCATCCGCCTTGGTCACCTTTTGAAGCGCCTGCTTATCCATACCGAAGAACGGGCCACCGGAACAGGTGAGAATCAATCTCTTGATTTCCTTAGGATCCCGGGAGCCCATCAGGCATTGGAATATGGCAGAATGCTCCGAGTCCACAGGAATAATTTCCGTGCCGTACTTTTTTGCCTCATCCATAACCAGCTCACCGGCGCAGACCAAGGTTTCCTTGTTAGCAAGTCCAATACGTTTTCCTGCCCGAATGGCAGCCAAGGTAGGCTTTAATCCTAACATACCCACAACTGCAGTAATTACACAATCCGCGTCCTCTATGGTAGCAGCGCGAATCAAGCCCTCCTCACCCCAGGCAAATTCCATGGATGAATCATCTACCGCTTGTTTTAACTCCATAGCCGCTTCATAGGTAGCCATAACCGCAATCCTCGGTTTGAATTCCCGGCACTGCTGCACCATGCGCTCTACATTTGTGCCGGCAGAAAGGGCAGCTACGGGTATATGCAAATGTTTAACAATGTCAAGGCTCTGGCGGCCGATAGAACCGGTGGAGCCAAGAATACTGACACACTTGATCATAATTTCACCATCATCGGAATCAGCAGCAACAATGCCTCAGTAAGGGGCGCTACTACCATCATAGAATCAAAACGATCCAAAATGCCACCGTGACCGGGAATCAGATTGCCATAATCCTTAATTCCGGTCTGGCGCTTGATCACGGAGAACATCAAATCGCCAAACACATCGCCCAGAGAAACAACCACACCGTAAACAAGTGCAAGGATCACATTCACCTGAAAATGGAAAAACAGAGCCATTACAGCGCTATACAGCAGCATACCGATTACCGCAGCAAGTACGCCACCGATCACACCCTCAATGGTTTTCTTGGGGCTGATGACGGGGGCAAGCTTATGCGCGCCAAAGAAATAGCCCGTAAAATAGGCACCTGTGTCCGGCAGAAAAGCCAGGATAAAGGGAATTAAAATCATATGTCTGCCGTATTCCATGCCATGAATCCGTACCAACCCGGAAAACAGATACGGAACAATCACTCCGGCAATCACACACATGGCAATTTTATCAAAGGAAAGTTTAATATGATTTGCCATCATCTCGCCAAACAGCGCTCCCAAAAATGCCAGGATTCCCAACAAGCCCCATGCCTGAGGCATACCGAAGAAGCACCAAATAGGCACCGATGCGGCAACTACCATAGAATAAGCAACCAATCGGGGGTTGGTCACTAACTCTGTTCGATACAGCAATTCATAGGCAGCAAAGGCTGCGCAGACGGCCAGAAGGATAGCTGTGACAAGCTTTGGCAAAGCCAGCACAACCACCAGCAGAAGCGGTAAGGCAACTACGGCTGTGATCACTCTTTTTTTCATATTAGACGCCTCCAAACCGACGGTTTCGCCGGTTGTATTCCTCAATCGCCTGATCCAGATCCCCGGGACCAAAATCCGGCCACAGTACATTCATAAACACATATTCCGAGTATGCAGACTGCCACAGCAGGAAATTGCTGGTACGCAGTTCGCCGGAGGGACGGATAATCAGCTCCGGATCCGGTACATCCACAGAATACAGATACCGGGAGAACATCTCCTCCGTCAATTCTTCCGGGATATACTTCCCTTCCGCAACCTCTTGGGCAAAGGCTCTTGCACCACGGACGATTTCATCTCTACCGCCATAATTCAAGCAAAAATTCACCTGCACATCGTAATCAGCAGAGCGGTTTTTGGCATCCAGACATTTCTGTTGCAGTTGAGGGCTTAGCCGGGACAAATCTCCAAAGAAGCAGAACCGGACACGGTTCTTCTCCATATCCTGCAATGCCTCTTCCAGATAATTTCCCAGAAGCTTCATAATGCCGGACACTTCCTCCTCAGATCGTTTCCAATTCTCGGTGGAAAAAGCATAAACAGTCAGATACCTAACACCAATTTCCCGGCAATAGTTGGCGATGCGCCGAAACGCCTCCGCACCCGCCGCATGACCGGCAGTTCGGGGCAAGCCCCGTTTTTTTGCCCAACGACCATTACCATCCATGATAATGGCAATATGCTTAGGAACAGGCATATTCTTGATTTTCTTCTTAAAAAGTCCCACCCGATTGCCTCCTTCATACAGACAGCAGAGCATTGGAAGCAAAATGCTCCCAATGCTCTATCAGTATGGATTAAATAGCCATCAATTCCTTTTCTTTCGCAGCAAGGGCTTCGTCGGCCTTCTTAATATTCTTGTCGAGCATATCCTGCAGATCCTTCTCTGCTGTCTTCTGGTCATCCTCAGTAATTTCGGAGTTCTTCTTCAGTTTCTTCACATAGTCCATACCGTCACGACGGATATTGCGCATAGCAACCTTAGCTTCCTCGGCATACTTCTTGACCTGCTTAGTCAGCTCCTTACGGCGTTCCTCGGTCAGCTGAGGGAAAATCAATCGAATGACCTTGCCGTCATTCTGGGGATTGATACCCAGGTCAGATGCCTGAATAGCCTTTTGAATTTCTTTCAGCAAGGAAGTATCCCAGGGCTGAATGACCAGAGTGCGTGCATCGGGAGAGGAAATGGTAGCAACACCGTTCAAAGGTGTTTCCGTTCCATAATATTCCACAGTAATGCGGTCCAGAACCTTTGCATTGGCGCGGCCTGCACGAACTGCACCGAATTCCTCGGCCAGATGATCCAGCGCCTTTTCCATTCTTCTTCCGTAATCCTTAAAATCAACACTCATATATTATTCCTCCTCAAAAGAATTTTTAACTGTTGTACCGATTTCTTCACCGCAAACCACACGCAGGATGCTGTTCTCCTCCGCAAGGCCGAAGCAAACAAGGGTCATATCATTGTCCATAGCCAATGTCATAGCTGTGGAATCCGTTGCCTTTAAATGCTTTGCCAACGCTTCATCATAGGTCAGGCGGCTATAGCGAACGGCATTGGGGTCCTTGTTGGGATCTGCAGAATAGATGGCATCCACATTCTTTGCCATTAAGATTGCATCCGCCTCAATCTCCACACCACGCAGGACAACGCCGGTGTCGGTGGAGAAATAGGGATTGCCTGTACCTGCGGCAAAAATAACAACCTTACCCTCATTAAGATAGCGGTCAGCCAAATCCCGAGTAAAATACTCACAGAACTTGTGCATTTCCACAGCACTGAGAACTCTGGCATCCACGCCCTGCTTTTCCAGCGCATCTGCCACAGCAATGGAATTCATCACCGTACCCAGCATACCCATGGCATCCGCATGAGAGCGCTGCATTTTATCTGCGCCATCTTTGACACCACGCCAGAAGTTACCGGCACCCACCATAAGCCCAACCTGCACGCCCATATCCACACATTGCTTGATGGCGGCACACACTTCGTTAATGATGGAAAAATCCAGACCTCTGCGGGCCTCACCGGCCAACGCCTCTCCACTGACCTTTAACATAATGCGCTTATACTTGATATGATTCACAAAAGAATCCTCCTCAGTTATTCATTATGGTATATTTGCTCATGGATTGTCCCAATGTTCTTTTTAACCTTTTCTTGTATAGAAATAAATTTAATTTCCCACGCTATCTATTCTATAATAAGACAAGCAAATTGACAACCACAATTTCTCTATTTTTGATTATTTATTATAATTTTTTTATGATAAAAGAAATTATGTGCATACTTACGGTAAAAAACAGTAGCTGCAGGTATTTTTCGGTTGCAAATCCATTAAAAATGGTTTATAATATAGCATCATTTGTGAAAAAGAGAGGTTGCAAATATGGCTGAGATTACCGAAAGCAAAAATTTCATCCATGCCTTTATTGAAGAAGACATCGGACCCGGGGGCAGATACGAGGGTGCTACTGTACACACCCGTTTCCCGCCTGAACCCAACGGTTACCTGCACATTGGCCATTGCAAGGCACTGATTATTGACTTTGGTACTGCCGAAAAATTTAACGGCCTTTGCAATCTGCGTATGGACGA
>JAZRBJ010000023.1:0-9732 GCA_045635065.1 Faecousia sp.
ACTTTTTTGCGAAATGACCCCCAATGTAAAGACCGTGTGTTGTATTTCGGCCCTATGGGCTGTCCTACCCGATTTTATTTACTGCTGGCAGGTCACCATGCCTCCCCGGATATTTTGGATCTGGTTGGGGATTGCTTCCGCTTTGTAAGAGATTTTCAAGGAGAAGTACCCGGCGCCAGCGCCAGGGATTGCGGAAATTATCTGGATATGAATTTGCCCATGGCTAAATATCTGGCAGCAAAGTATGTGAAGCTTTTGGAGAATATAGGAGATGACCGCTTGGTCTATCCGCAATAAGGAGTTAATATGAAAAAGTTAGGAATTATTGGCGCTATGCAGCTGGAAGTGGAAACCCTGCTGGCCGTTATGGAAAATAAAACCGCCAGCACCCACGCAGGCAGCACCTTTTATGAGGGGAAGCTGAATGGTCTGGATGTGGTTGTTGTGCAGTGCGGCGTTGGCAAGGTCAATGCTGCGCTGTGTGTGCAGATTTTGTGTGACTGCTTTGGTGTGACCGCTGTGGTGAATACCGGCATTGCCGGCTCTCTTTGCGCCGATTTGGATATTGGTGATTTGGTAATCAGCAAGCAGGCAATGTATCACGATTTTAACTGCCATGTATTCGGCTATCCTGTGGGACAGGTGCCGGGTATGCCCCTTGCCTATGAGGCGGATTCCACGCTGATTGAAAAAGCGGTGGCAGCCGCTGAGTATGTCAATCCCGGCCATACCAAAATCGGCACCGTGGCCAGCGGCGACCAGTTTGTATGCGAAAAGCAGCAAAAGGAAGCAATTATTTCCGTAACCGGAGCATTCTGTACGGAAATGGAGGGCGCAGCCATTGCCCATGCGTCTTATCGCAACGGCGTTCCCTTTGTGATTATTCGGGCCATATCCGACAAGGCGGATGACAGCGCCAATATGGACTATCCCACCTTTGAAAAGCTGGCGGCCCACCGCTGCGCTGCGGTAATTACCGAATTTGCTAAAAAACTGTAAAGAAAACCGGCGTTACCAAGGCAACAAGGCAACGCCGGTGTTTTTTAACTAAGCCGGTGTTTGGCTTCCTGCTTTTCGAAGGCATGAATCCAATCGGCTGCGAAAAAGTAAATCAGGAAAATAACGGAGCTGCAGGCCCAGGTGATGGGATAGGCAAGAGAAACAGTTTCCAATTCATTTACGATCTTTAGCGCCACGGTAATGTAGGTCACCCGCAGCAAACACCAACAGCCCAGCATGGTAAACATAGGAACATTGGATTTGCCTGCACCCCGGAACACCGCCGCAAAGCAGTGGGAAAGAGCAAGCAAGCCGTTGAAGAGGCAAATGGTTTGAATGTGGCGTACGCCATAATCCACCACCTGGGGCTGCTGATTAAACAGGGAAATCAGCTGGGGCGCAAAAATGTAGGATATGACACCGATGATCTCCGCCATCACAATGGAGCATACCACACCGAAGGCAATCCCTTTTTTGACCCGTTTGTGTTGCCCTGCACCCAGATTCTGCCCAACAAAAGTGGCAAGCGCCTGGGAGAAGCAGGTGACGGGCAGGAAGGCAAAGCCTTCCAGCTTCATATATGCGCCGCAGCCTGCCATGGCCTCCTTGCCGAAGGAGTTGATGTTGCTTTGCACCACCACATTGGCAATGGAGATTACGGAGTTCTGGACACCGGAGGGAAGTCCGTGCATAATAATCAGCTTAAAGCTGTCCTTGTGGAAACGAATGCGGGAAGGCTTCAGCCGATATACTTCCCTGGTTCTTACCAGCTGCAGGAAACAGAGAAATGCGCTGATTCCCTGGGAAATGGTGGTAGCCAGAGCGGCGGAACCAACGCCGAAGTGCAGAACGCCCACAAACAGCAGATCCAGTCCCACATTTACAAGGGAGGAAAAAATCAAATAGTACAGCGGGTGCCGACTGTCGCCCACCGCATGAAGAATACCCACAAAGATATTGTACATAACGGTGAAAATAGCGCCGCAGAAGTAGTAACGGAAGTATTCAATGGACTGGGGAAGCACCTCTTCCGGTGTACCCATCCATTTAAGAATGGTGGGCGTAAACAACACGCCTGCAACTGTAAGCAGGATGCCGGAGCTAAGACCGAAGGCCACATCTGTGTGGATTGCTTTGGACATGGCATCGTAGTCCTTTGCGCCGTAGAAGCGGGCAATGATGACACCGGCTCCCATGGCAATGCCATTGAAAAAGCCAATCATCATGAAAATCAAACTGCCGGAGGAGCTGACCGCTGCCAGCGCATCATCGCCAAGGAAATTGCCAACTGTCCAGGAGTCAAAGGCGTTATAAAACTGTTGGAACAGATTGCCCAGCATGACAGGGAGCGCAAACAGCAGCATGCTTTTTGCGATAGAACCCTGTGTAAGACTTTGACGGTCGCGGGCCATACCATCGCCTCCTGAAATGGTTTGTTGCGATTGCAACAGATATGTTATACTCCAATGGGGTGGGAATGTCAATAGCGGCTGAAGCCTTTTCCTTGACAAAGGAAATTCCCGGCAGTATAATGCCGTTAACGGGCTTGTAGCGCAGCTGGGAGCGCACCACATTCGCATTGTGGGGGTCGGGAGTTCGAATCTCCTCAAGTCCACCAAAAAACCTGCCGGAAAATTCCGGCAGGTTTTTTACTTTATTTCATCGGTTAAACGGCGAAGCAGGGCTTCATCAGCGTTGTGATAAATTTTGCCGTCCCATTTGATGTTGGGACCTTTGCCGCACATGCGCATACAACCACAGTATTTCAGGGTAAAGTTTCGTTCTTTGGCAAGCTTCTCTCCCAATGCAGTCAGGACGGTGTGCTTGCCGCAGTTTGGCCCGGCGCACATCTCCAGGGTGTGGGTATTATTTAAACGCAAGCGGGGAATTCGTTTTATAAGGGCAAGGAGAAAGGCTTCCTTGACAGCATAAGCCTGAGAGATTACGGGAATGACAGACAAAGGAATACCGCCGTTATTTTCGTTTTGGATTTCCAATAAAAGAGAAACCAGCGCAGCTTGATTTGCGGGTGCGCCTTGGGTTTTGTAGTAGACGATGGTTTCTTCTAAATTCCAGGACATAGTCAGCACCTCCATGAAGTTATTATACTCCAATTAAAAACAGCACAATGTATGGTGGTCTAAAATGCCTACGGTAATTAGTGCATAATCGGCGTCATCAGCAAATTTTTATCGGTTACTGCTTCGAAAAACTCTGGGGGATAATCCGGTGTGCTTGCGGAAGATCCTTGTAAAATGCTTGCTGTCAGTATAGCCAACTTCTTGAGCAATTTCAGAAATAGTGTGCTTTTTCTCCAAGAGCAGTTGGCTGGCTTTCTGAACGCGCAGCTGCTGCACATAGCTTTGAGGGGAAATGCCGGTGTCCTTGTGGAACAAAGTGCTGAGATATTGGGGCGTGTAGCCCAACGCTGCGCTCATGGCATTCAGCGAAAAAGGCTCTGCATAGTGCTCGCGCAAATGATTCGCCATAAATGTAGTTGCTTGGTGGGTAGGACGATCCTGCTCAGCCGCTTCGGTAGCTCTGACAGCATGCACCAAAGCTTCCGTCAGGTAGCAACGCAGCAATTCCATACTTCCCGTGTGCTTTGCGTAAAATTCCTGTTCCATGCGAAGCATCAACCGCTTTATAGAGCCATCGGTGTCATGCAGTGTTCGGTCTGCTGCATGAATATCCACCGGCACACCGAAGCGCAGCACCTGATTGGAGAGCAGAGCGGAAAGCGTGGGACAATCGGCAAGCGCCCGATCAATATATTCCGGAAGAAACAGGCAGTTTATAATCTCAAAGTCCCGGGTATCCCGATAGCAATGGACAGTACCGGTATCAATGATGAAGTAATCCCCGGCGCGTATTTGGGTAATGTCATTTTCTAAGTAATGGGCTGCGCTGCCGTGAACCACATATACCAATTCGAAGAAGATATGTTTGTGAAATTCGTCATCACTGGGACGAGAGCGTATAAGCTTGATTTGCTGATTACCGATTTGAACCCGGTAGGTTTTTACGTTTTCAAAGCGCATATCTTAAAATCACCGTCTTTTTATGAAATAATGTGAAAATAGTGTGTTTTCTTTAGTATAATTCCTGTGATACACTGATGTCAAGAGTATAAAGGAGGAAGCCTTTCTATGTTTTACCCTAAAAAGAAAGAAAAAAATCTGTCTCCGGAATTGTTCCGCAACCCTACAAGTGAATACAGAGGAACCCCTTTCTGGGCATGGAACTGCGAACTGGACAAGGGTGAGTTGCTGCGTCAGCTGGATGTGCTGAAGCAGATGGGTATGGGCGGCGCTCATATGCATGTGCGTACCGGCATGGCAACCACCTATTTAAGTGATGAATATATGGACTTAATCAAGTCCTGTGTGGAGAAATGCCGCCAGGAGAATATGCTGGCGTGGCTTTATGACGAGGATCGCTGGCCTTCCGGCGGTGCCGGCGGTCTGGTCACTAAGGATCCTCAGTATCGCGCAAGACAGTTGCTGATTACCACCACTCCCTATGCTTCCGACGGGACACAGGGTATTTCCTTTGAGGACAGCGGCAGAGGGGGAACACGAAGCGAGAACGGTCACCTGGTTGCTTGTTACGATGTAGTTTTGGATGATGATGGCTTCCTTGCCCGGTATCGCCGTATAGAAGAATCGGAGAGCGCAAAGGGTCAAAAATGGTATGTTTATCTGGAGATCCATAGCAGCAACCCCTGGTTTAATAATGAAACCTATGTGGACACCTTG
Source organism: Faecousia sp. (assembly GCA_045635065.1). Lineage (GTDB taxonomy): Bacteria > Bacillota > Clostridia > Oscillospirales > Oscillospiraceae > Faecousia. The sequence goes on from JAZRBJ010000023.1 coordinate 4,758, forward strand.
AATCCTAAGGCAATTCAGCGCTTTATGGAATTGACCCATGAACGGTATTTCGACACGGTTGGTAAGGATTTTGGCGGCGTGATTCCGGCCATTTTCACGGATGAGCCACAGTTCACCAGCAAAAAAGAATTGACCTTTTCCCATAGTCAGGAGGATGTGTTCCTGCCATGGACGGACGATGTACCCCAGACCTACCGGGATGCTTACGGAGAGGATATTCTGGAAAAATTCCCGGAAATTCTGTGGGAGCTTCCCAATGGAAGGGTATCTGCCACCCGATATCGTTATCATGAACATATTGCCGAGCGCTTTGCTTCTTCTTTTGCAGATCAGTTGGGTAAATGGTGTGATGCGCATGGCCTTATGCTCACCGGTCACATGATGCAAGAGCCCACTTTGCAATCCCAGACAGGGGCACTGGGTGAAGCCATGCGCAGCTACCGCAGTTTCCAGTTGCCGGGCATTGATATGCTATGTGATAGGGTGGAGCTAACCACCGCAAAGCAAGCGCAATCCGCAGCCCGGCAGTATGGCAGAGAAGGGGTTCTCAGTGAGCTTTACGGTGTTACAGGCTGGAACTTTGATTTCCGTGGCCATAAATTCCAGGGCGACTGGCAGGCGGCATTGGGTATAACTGTGCGGGTACATCACCTGGCATGGGTTTCCATGAAGGGTGAAGCCAAGCGGGATTATCCTGCATCTATCAATTATCAATCACCCTGGTGGCAGGACTATGCCTTCGTGGAAGATCATTTTGCCCGGGTGAATACTGCCATGACCCGTGGCAAAGCAGATGTTCGTATTGGTGTGATTCATCCGGTGGAAAGCTACTGGCTGCACAAAGGCCCAAATGATAAGACCGCTGGTATCTGCGCTCAGCTGGATAAAAATTTCCAGGATGTAACCCGGTGGCTGTTGGAAGGTTGCCTGGACTTTGACTTTATCTGTGAATCTCTGCTGCCCAGCTTGTGTACAAAGGGAGGAGCGCCCTTGCAGGTTGGCGAAATGGCTTACGATGCAATTGTGGTTCCCGGCTGTGAAACGCTGCGATCCACCACTCTGGAACGGCTGGAAGCGTTTCGTGAGGCAGGCGGCAGGCTGATTTTTCTGGGAGATGCCCCTAAGTATGAAAATGCACTGGATAGTTCCCGCGGCGTTGCTTTGTGGAATCAATCTCAGCATATTTTCTTCGGTGAGGAACAGCTGCTGGAAGCGCTGAAGGAATATCGTCAGGTGGAAATTCGCAATCACCGGGGCATGCGCACCAACGACCTTATTTATCAGCTTCGTTGTGACGGTGAGGATCGCTGGCTGTTTATTGCCCATAGCCAAAAGCCATATCATCCGGATATTCCCCAAAAGCAGGAGACGATTATCTCTCTGAAAGGGGAGTACGGTGTGGTGAAATATGATACCCAAACCGGTCAGATCATTCCTCTCGCATCTCAAATCAAAGATGGCAAGACCTGTATACAGGTAGAACTCTTTGATTTGGACAGCTTGCTGCTGCGTTATACCAAGCAACCTGTGCAGCTTCCGGAGAAGGCACAGAATAAAGAAAATAATTGTAGGGAAATATATGTGCCCAAGCTGGTGAAATACACCCTGGATGAGCCCAATGTGCTGCTGCTGGATAAAGCAGAGATGGCGTTGGATGGCGAGGCTTACCGCCCGGAACAGGAGTTGCTGAGAGGGGATAATGCCCTTCGTACGGAACTGGGTTGGCCTACACGGCAAAATGCAGTCGCCCAGCCCTGGGTGGTGAAGGAACCAAGACCAGAACATATCGTCAAGTTGCGCTTCACCGTCCGTTCTGCGCTGGATATTCCCAACATAAAAATGGCCCTGGAGGATGCGGACATAGCTAAAATCTGGCTGAACGGTTCGGAAATTACGGCTAAGCCGGAAGGCTGGTTTGTGGATAAGTCCATTGGTACAGTTGCCATAGGAACACTGCCTGCCGGAGAAAACACCATTGAAGTTGCGTTGCCCTTTGGTCGCAGAACCAATGTGGAATGGTGCTATTTGTTGGGCGATTTTGGCGTGCAGGTTTGCGGTGAACATCGGCAGCTGATTCCCCGGCTTGAACGGCTTGGATTTAGCGATGTTACCGGTCAGGGACTGGCTTATTACGGTGGCAATATTACCTATCATATTGATTTTGCCACCCATGGCGGAAAGCTGCAGATCGTTGTGCCGCACTTTGTGGGTACGGCTGTTCGTGTTGCGCTTTCCGGCGGAAAGAATTACATAGCCTATCCGCCGTATCGGTTGACTTTGGACGATGTGCCTGCCGGTGATCATACCTTGGAGTTGACTCTTTTGGGCAATCGGCAAAACTGCTTTGGCCCTGTACACCGGGCCAATGTGAAGAACACGTGGATCGGGCCGGATTCATGGCGCACCCGTGAGGATTACTGGACAGAATCTTATCGATTGAAGCCTCTGGGCATTACATCTGCACCGAAAATCCTTGAAATAAAATAAAAGGGGAAATGATCATGTCATGATATATTTCCATGCCCGCATATCATGATACAATGCCTATTGATATATCTTTTGTTTTTGCAGATGAGAAACCGGCGGGAAAACACGGATTTCTCCGGGTGGATGGAGATCAGCTGCGCTTTGAAGACGGAACTTTGGCAAAGTTTTTTGGTGTGAATATCAACGGAGGCGCCAATTTTTCAACCCATGAATATGCGGAGCAGTTTGTACGGCGTATCGCCATGGTGGGCTGTAACATTGTGCGTTTCCATCAGTTGGATGCAGAATGGGGAATCCCAAATGTTTTCTCTTTCTCCCGAGGTAAGCGCGTTGCATCCACACGGACGCTGGATCCCTAATCCATGGAACGGTTGGATTATCTGGTGCATTGCCTGAAGCAAGAGGGCATCTATATCTATTTGGATATGATGACCTACCGCAAGTTTAAGGAAGGGGACGGTTTCATTGATGCGGATATTCTTCCGGACCTGGCAAAGCCCTGGTGTTTGACAAATCCCTGGCTGCGGGAATTGCAGAAGGAATACAAGTCCAATTTGTGGAATCACTATAATCCCTATACAGGCTTGTGCTATAAGGATGATCCCGCCTTTGTTATGACGGAAATCATTGCAGAGTGCGATCTGTTTACGGATAACCACAGCCAAAAGAAGGATTATGTACCTGCCCAGTATTACATTGATGAATTCCGGGGTATGTTCCGGGACTGGCTGCAAAAGCAAGAGCTGGAGTATGATTGGCAGGGCTGCGACCTGTTTGCCCGTGATGAAACCTTGATACGGTTTAAGATGGATGTGACTCGGGATTATTTCCGGGAGATGTGCGGATCAAAACAGAACATGGCAGGAAGCTGAAGATCTGGGGCATTAATGCGGAGGGCTACTATGCCGGAAAACTGACCACCACTTATGAGGACGGATGGCTGCATTTCCACATTGGCGAAAAGGATAACCCTGCCTGCTACTACCTCATCGTAAAGGAATAAGAAAAGCCCACGGTCCAACCGTGGGCTTTTCAGAGTGTCAAAAAACCGCCAATCGTCAGGACACAAAGGTTTGAAGATTGGCGTTTTGCTTTCTTGTAGGGATCGGCGCCCCAGACAGTCCAAAGCATCGAAAAACCGCAAAAGGCTTGCTGCGCAAGGTGTTCTGACTTACTGCGCAGCGCTCCCCTCTCGAGTGTCTATATACACTTCTGGGTCGCGTTGCTTGTTTTGACAACTTTAGTGACCTCTGTAGGTTTGTCAAAAAACATTTTTTGACAGATCCTGCGTAAAATTGATTGAAGATAATTTATCCTGTGATTGTTTATCATTTTCCTGTAGACTTGATTTTTTCAGAGCGTTGTGCTATGCTGTCCGTAACCGGCTGCAAGAGGAGAAAATACATTGAAATTATTGATCATTCGCCACGGCGATCCCAATTATGAAATAGATTCCCTTACGCCTGTGGGCTGGGAGGAAGCGGAGCTGCTGGCTGACCGGCTGGAAAAGCTGGATGTGAAGGCGTTTTATGTTTCTCCCCTGGGGCGGGCAAAGGATACGGCGGCTGCCACATTAAAACGCAAGGGCGCAGAGGCTAGGGTGCTGGATTGGCTGCGGGAATTTCCTGCCAAGGTTTTAAAGCCCGGCGCAGAAAGAACCGGCATTGCCTGGGATTGGCTGCCTCAGGATTGGATGAAAATTCCGGCATTTTTTGATAAAGATGCCTGGTGCCATGAGGAAGTGTTTGAAAAAGCCGATGTACCGGCTTTGGTACAGCGGGTATATGAAGGCCTGGATACGCTTCTTGCCAGCCATGGGTATATTCGGGAAGGCAATCGCTACCGCGCAGAATGCGCCAATGAGGATACCATTGTTCTGGTTTGCCATTTTGGGCTGGAATGTGTATTGCTCAGCCATCTTTTGAATATTTCTCCTATGATTTTGTGGCATAATGCCTGCGCAGCGCCCACTTCTGTGACCACCCTTACCACAGAGGAACGCAGGGAGGGCGTGGTGGTCTTCCGTATGAATTCCTTTGGAGATGTTTCTCATTTGTATGCAGGAAGCAGAGAACCTTCTTTCTCTGCCAGATTCTGTGAAACCTACCATAATACGAAGCAGCGTCACGATTGAAAGGGGCTTGTTATGAATCGGAAATTGCAAATTTGTGTTCAGACCGGTGATTGGTATGATGATTTCTTCGGCGCAGAGGCCGGTGCTGATGCGGCATTTGCCTTTATTAAAAATCTGGGCTTTGAAGCATTGGATTACAATCTGGATCATGTGCTGACACCGAAGCAGATTATGCAAGGGGAAAAGAGTCCTTTCCTCGACCAGAACATTGAACAGATTTTGGAACATTATCGTCCTGTGAAGGAGGCAAGCGAAAAGCATGGAGTTTCTCTTGCTATGGCCCATGCGCCGTTTCCCATGAACAGTGAGGAACATCCTGAGATGGATGATTATATGGTGAATTCTGTGATCAAA
>JAZRBJ010000024.1:0-23717 GCA_045635065.1 Faecousia sp.
GCTTTCGGAATATAACCGAATTCTGGAACAGAAAAACAGAATTTTAAAGGATCGGTATGAAGATCCCCGGTTATTGGAGTTGCTTCCGGAATATAATTTGCGGTTATGTCAGGTAGGCGCGCTGCTTGTTTCCTACCGGGCCAGATTTTTTGACGGTTTGGGAAAAGCGGCAGAGCAGTATCACGGACATTTTTCCGGAGGAACGGAAGAATTTTTATTGCAGTACAAAACTGTTTCTACGGTTACAGATCCCTTTGCTCCGGTAGAAAAACTGCGGGAGCAATTAACGGAACATTTAATTGCCCATGAAAGAGCGGAGCTGGAGTCCGGTCAATGCCTCACCGGTCCCCATAAAGATGACTTTGATGTAACCCTTTCCGGAATCAGTTTAAAATCATTTGGTTCTCAGGGCCAGACAAGAACCGCAGCTATCAGTCTGAAGCTTGCTCAGCGGGAACTCATGGCAAACCAAACAGGAGAAATCCCCGTTCTTCTTTTGGATGATGTTTTGTCAGAATTGGATCCCGGGCGGCAGGATTTTGTACTCAATCAAATTTCTCAGGGACAGGTATTTATTACCTGTTGTGAAAAAGAGAAGTTTACCAAGTTAGGAAAAACCATTGAAATTATCAAAGGAAAAACGCAGTGATCCGTATGAAGGAGAGAAATTATGTCTGAAGAAACGAAGGTAACACAGGAATACGGTGCGGAACAAATTCAGGTTCTGGAAGGTTTGGAGGCGGTGCGCAAGCGCCCCGGTATGTATATCGGTTCTACTTCCGCCAGCGGTTTGCACCATCTGGTATATGAAATTGTGGATAACTCCATCGACGAAGCCCTGGCGGGTTACTGTAAGAATATTACCGTTACCATTAACCCCGGCAACTCCATTACTGTTACCGATGATGGCCGTGGCATCCCCGTTGACATCCAGGCGCAGACCGGTAAGCCCGCTCTGGAAGTGGTTTTCACCGTCCTGCACGCCGGTGGTAAGTTCGGCGGTGGCGGTTATAAGGTATCCGGCGGTTTGCACGGCGTGGGCGCTTCCGTTGTAAATGCCCTGTCGGAATGGCTGCAGGTCAGGGTTTATAAAAACGGAAAAATCCATGAAATGAAGTTTGCCCGGGGTCATATCACCCAGGAAATGACCATTGTGGGCAATACGGATAAAACCGGAACGGAGGTTACCTTCCAGCCCGATCCGGAAATGTTTGATACCACCGAATATGATTATGAAACCCTGCATACCCGTATGCGGGAAAAGGCTTTCCTTACCGCCGGTCTTTGCATTTCCATCACCGACAGGCGGGGAGAGGAAGAGATTGGCGAGACCATGTGCTATGAGGGTGGTATTCGCGAGTTTGCCACCTGGTGCAATCGAAACAAAACCCCGTTGCACAATGATGTAATCTATATGTCCGGCATGAAGGATGAAGCATCTGCCGAAATTGCTATCCAATATAATGACGGCTACAGCGAGTTTATTCTTTCCTTTGCCAACGAGGTCAATACCCCCGAAGGCGGTATGCATGAAACCGGCTTCAAGACAGCACTGACCCGTGTGCTGAATAATTACGGCACCAAGGCAGGCATTATCAAGGGTGACGACAAGGTTTCCGGTGAAGATGCACGGGAAGGTATTACTGCCATTATTTGCGTGAAGCTGACCGATGCTCAGTTTGAGGGTCAGACCAAGGCAAAATTGGGTAATGCCTATATCAGCACTTTGGTCAATCAGATTGTAGGCGATCAGCTGGCTACCTATTTTGAGGAGCATCCTGCTACCGCTAAGATTATTCTGGAAAAGGCCATGATGGCGAACCGTGCCAGAGAGGCTGCCCGAAAGGCAAGAGAAAATGCCCGTCGCAAAACCGGTCTGGAATCCGGCGGCATGCCTGAAAAATTAAAAGACTGCAATGAAAAAGATCCCGCCCTGTGCGAACTGTACATCGTCGAGGGTGACTCTGCAGCCGGTTCTGCCATCGGCGGCAGAGATTCCCGTTTCCAGGCAATTCTGGCCATGTGGGGCAAAATGCTCAATGTGGAAAAGGCAAGACAGGATAAGGTTTACGGCAACGACAAGCTCAATCCTCTGATTCTGGCCCTGGGCGGCGGTATCGGTGAGGATTTTAGTTTGGAAAAGCTGCGCTATCATAAGATCATTATCATGTCCGATGCGGACGTGGACGGCGCGCATATTCGTACCTTGCTGTTGACCTTCTTCTTCCGCTACATGCGCCCGCTGATTGATAACGGCTATGTGTATTCTGCGGTGCCGCCGCTGTATAAGCTGAAGCGGGGCAAAACAGAGCGGGTAGCCTATTCAGATGAAGAACGGGATCAGATTTCCGCAGAAATGCGTGGCGAAAGCAATGCAAAGATCGAGATTCAGCGTTACAAGGGTCTCGGTGAGATGAATAAGGAAGAGCTGTGGGAGACCACCATGGATCCCGAAAAGCGAACCCTGCGGCGTATTACTCTGGACGATGCCCGCCGTGCTGATGAAATCTTTACCGTTCTTATGGGTGAGCAGGTAGAGCCCCGTAAGGAATGGATCGAGCGCAACGCAAAGTATGCCATTAACATTGACATTTAAGGAGGTGACGCATTTTGGCAAAGCATAACCGCAATTATAAGCCGGAGGATATTTTGTTTCCGGATCAGGTAATTACTTCGTCCAATTTGGTGGACGAAATGGAAAAATCCTATATTGAATATGCCATGAGCGTCATCGTTGGCCGCGCCCTGCCGGATGTTCGTGACGGTCTGAAACCCGTTCATCGCCGTATTCTCTATACCATGTATGAGGATGGTCTGACCTCTGATAAGAAGTACAAAAAATCTGCTACTACCGTAGGTGCAGTTTTGGGTAGCTACCATCCCCATGGTGATGCTTCTGTGTATGATGCCATGGTGCGTCTTGCTCAGGATTTCTCCATGCGCTACATGCTGGTGGATGGCCAGGGTAACTTCGGTGATATTGACGGAAATCCCCCGGCTGCTTACCGTTATACCGAGGCAAGACTGAGCAAGCTTTCCAATGAAATGCTCCGGGATATTGAAAAGGACACCGTCAACTGGGATCCCAACTTTGACGAATCCAAGAAAGAACCCCGTGTATTGCCCAGTCGTTTCCCCAATCTGCTGGTCAACGGCTCCAACGGTATTGCTGTTGGTATGGCGACCAATATCCCGCCCCATAACCTCACCGAGGTCATCAATGCCTGCGTGGCAGTGCTGGATGATCCGGAGGTAACCATGGTGGATCTGCTGGAGCATATCTCCGGCCCTGGTTTTCCCACCGGCGGTATCATCATGGGTCGCAGCGGTATCCGCGCTGCTTATGCCACCGGCCGTGGCAAGGTGGTTGTTCGGGCCCGCACAGAATTTGAGACCTTTGATAAGGACCGCACCCGCATCATTGTGGACCAGCTGCCCTATCAGGTAAATAAGACCTTGCTGCTGAAATCCATGGCAGACCAGGTGAAGGATAAGCGCATTGAGGGTATTTCCGACCTGCGTGACGAGTCCGACCGCAACGGTATGCGTATCGTTGTGGAATTGAAGCGGGATGCCAATCCCCAGCTGGTATTGAATACATTATTTAAGCAAACTGCTTTGCAGACCAGCTTCGGCATGATCATGCTGGCTCTGGTGGATGACCAGAAACAGCCCCGTATTCTGTCCTTGCGGCAGATTTTGGATGAATACCTTTCCTTCCAGATGGAAGTGTTGACCCGTCGTACCCAGTATGACCTGCGTAAGGCTATGGAGCGCGCTCACCTGTTGGAGGGCTTGCTCATTGCCCAGGATAATATTGACGAAGTCATCCGCATTATCCGCAGCGCCTATGACGACGCCAAGGAGAAGCTGTGCCAGCGCTTTGGTTTGGATGATGTTCAGGCGCAGGCAATTCTGGATATGCGCCTGAAGGCTCTCCAGGGTCTGGATAGAGAAAAACTGCAGGCTGAGTTCGATGAACTGCAGGAGCGCATCCGTTATTATAACGAATTGCTGTCCGATCCTGCAAAGCTGCAGGCAGTGCTTCGTGAAGAGCTGATTGCCATTCGGGACAAGTTTGGTGACGAACGCAAGACTGAGATTCAGGATGTGGAGGACGAAATCGACATTGAGGACCTCATTGAGGAAGAAGATTGCGCCTTTACCATCTCCAATCAGGGCTATGTAAAGCGTATGCCCGTAGATATTTATCGTACCCAGGCCCGTGGTGGCAGAGGTGTAAATGCCCAGAATTTGAAGGATGAGGACTATGTTAAGTCTTTGAATGTGGCTTCCACCCATGATCATATCCTATTCTTTACCGACAGAGGCCGTGTGCATCACCGGAAGGGCTACCAGATTCCCGAGGCCGGCAGAACTGCCCGTGGTACAGCCATGGTGAATGTGCTTCCGCTGGAACAGGAGGAAACGGTTACTGCTATGGTGGTTACCCGGGAATTCTATGAGGATGAGTATCTGATGATGGTTACCCGTAAGGGTACTGTAAAGCGGATTCCCTTTGTTGCATTGAATACCCGTCGCCGTACCGGTATTCGGGCAATCACTCTGGATGAGGGAGATCAGCTGATTAATGTGATTCGCACCAACGGCAACGACAATATCATTCTTGCCACCGCCAATGGCATGGCCATCTGTTTTAATGAGAACGATGTGCGTCCCATGGGCAGAGATGCGGCCGGTGTTCGTGGAATTATGTTAACCGGCGATGATGTGGTAATCGGCGCGGAAAAGGCCGAAGAGGGAAAGACCCTGCTGACTGTGACCGAAAACGGCTTTGGTAAGCGTACTGAGCTGCCTGAGTATCTGCGTACCGGTCCCGAGGGTGAAAAGATTGCCCAATCCAGAGGCGGTAAGGGTCTGAAGAACTACAATATTACACCTAAGACCGGCAAGGTTGCCGGCTGCCGTGTGGTCAGTGAAACCGACGATGTGATGCTCATTGAAAATGGTGGTGTGATCATCCGTGTGCCTGCAAGTTCCATCAATGTATATAAGCGGGATGTGCAGGGCGTGATCATCATGCGCATTGAAGAGGGCAACAAGCTGGTGTCCCTTGAGAGGGTGGAGGCCATTGCAGAAGAGGAGAATCAGGAGTGAAAACCGTAACGCTGTACACTGACGGCGCTTGCTCCGGGAATCCCGGTCCCGGCGGCTGGGGTGTAATACTGGCTTACAATGCTGCGGAAAAGGAGCTTTCCGGCGGTGAGGACAATACCACCAATAACCGCATGGAATTGACGGCGGTTATCCGTGGCTTGCAGGCGCTGAAAGAGCCCTGTATTGTGGAGCTGTATTCTGACAGCAAGTATGTCATTGACGGTCTTCAGAAGGGTTGGGCCGCCGGATGGCAGAAAAACGGCTGGCGCAAGGCGGATAAAAAGCCTGCGCTGAATCCGGACCTTTGGGAGATCCTCCTTGACTTAACCCGGGTGCATACCCTGCGTTACCATTGGGTAAAGGGACACGCAGAAAATCCAAAGAATAACCGCTGTGATGAGCTGGCGATGCAGGAATGGAAAAAGATCAAGGGTGAATGAGTATGTATGTGTCCATAGGAAATGATATGGCGGTACGGGAAAGCTCTGTAATCGGTATTTTTGACATGGATAATACCAGCACCTCTCCCAGAACCCGCCGGTTTCTGGAGCAGGCAGAGCGGGCAGGACAGGTGGTTCCCTGTGATGATCTTCCCAAATCCTTTGTGGTAACGGCAGAATACGGTTTAAACCGGGTTCATCTTTCTGCGCTGGGTACTCAAACCCTGGAAAAACGATTTAAATAAAAAAGATGCGTTGCTTAGCAACGCATCTTTTTTATTCTGCAGCGGTCAGCTGCGCCATATATTCCTCCATGCAAAGACCAAGTCCTTGCAGCTCTGTTGCCAGCTCCAAACCTACATAGCGGAAATGCCAGGGTTCGTAAATAATACCGGTGATGTCAAAGCTGTCCGGGGGATAACGGAGAATAAAGCCGTAATTCCAGCAGTTTTCTTCCAACCATTTGTACATGCCGTCAGAGCCGTTAATATCCACAGCCAGACCCAGATGGTGTTCGCTGGCACCCACAAAGGCCAAACTGCGGGCGGTGTATTCCACAGCTTCCTCGTAGGTCATGCCTTGTGCCTGGCGGGTTTTCAACCGAACATCCCACATATATTGCTGGGTTGCCTTGGAGCGATAGGTGTTGTTAATGTAGCAGCTATAGCCGGCAGCCCGGCAATCCAGAATCATCTGTTCCAGCGCATCCCGGCAGGAGACATCAATCTGAAAGCCCCAGAGGTCCACCAACTCCATGGTGTAGTCCTCGGGCATAAGATGCCAACGGTTGACCATGATCACATGCTTGCCCTTTGAGGTAAAGAACCGGTTAATGCCGTCGATTTCCACCTGACCAATTGCCATGGTGCCGTCATCTTTAAAATAATACAGGTCTTCCACGTCCTCCAGCCAGCCTATATGTTGTTTGCCGTCTTCTTCCAGATAGTAAGTTTTGTTATCCAGCGTTAACCAGCCGGTTTGCAGGAGACCGTTTTCATTGAGATAATAGCGGTCATTGTCCAAATTCAGCCAGCCGGTTACGGAAAGACCCGTTTCGTTGATGTAGTAAGTGCCTTCTGCTTGCTTCAGCCAGCCGGTTATCACTTTTCCACCGTCGCCCAGATAGTAGCGTTCAATGCTTAATGATAACCAACCGGAAAAGGGATTTCCGTTTTCGTCCAGATAGTAGCGGCCGTCTTCCAAATCCAGCCAGCCGGTATGCATGGCGCCATCGCTGTTAAAATAATAGGCACTTGCACCAAGTGTTTGCCATCCGGTGACCATGGCACCGGTGTCGGGGTGAAAATAATAGGTTTTCCCATCAATTTGCTGCCAGCCCCGCAGCCGCAGACCCATATAATTCCGGTATACAATACTTTCGCCTTTGGTACTCCAACCGCTGCGGTCCAGAATATCCACGCCAAAACCAAAGCGCAAGCCACAATAGCTGCCTGCCAAAAGCGTCATCGTAGAAAAGATACAAATCAAAATAATCCATACACGCTTGCGCATATCTTTCATTCCTCCTAAAACATTTCCCGGTAATCATAGCATATACAGAGAAAATACGCAACAAAAACTATAAAAACAAGAGAAAAGGAGAGACAGAACATAAGTTGACATAAACCATTTTCGTTTGCGAAAAAACACAACTTTTTGTAAAAAGTTATCCACATTGTCCACAGGTTTATCCACAAAGATTTCCGGGAAAAGCCATTGCCATTCCAGTATTTTCCCGGAATTTCGAGAAAACCCTCCACAGATCGACAGAAATCTGCGGAGGGTTGTTGGTTTACAGAATATTGGTTAAAACTGTACCTGTGCGGAGAAGACGGAAGCAGGTTTTTCCGGTGTTTGAGGGTCTTCCCGATTGGCATCGATTTTCAGCAAATAATCCCGATTTAAGGTCCAGTGAAGCCGGATATGCTGTCCTTCCGTAGCTTCGCTGAGGTAACAAATCACAAAGCTGTGGGGGGTGTGGGCGTTGTGAAATTCGGCGTTCAGCAGATCATCCACCCAATCCAGATACCGGGTATTATTCATGTGCCTGTTGCGGTCCAGACAGGAATAGGTGACCTGACGGGCGGTGGTGTTTTCCCGGGGCTGGGGCATGAGAGAACGGGGCATTTCCGGCTCGTCACCCCGGATGGTGCCCAGAATCTCCACACCGCAGTTTGCAGGAAGAATCATTTTCCGGCTGGTCATGTCCATCAGAACCCAGATGCTGTGGCTGCGAAACAGCACATTACCCTGGGCGTCCGTTGCCTGGCAGGCACGGGGGTATGCCACCCGGGAGGTGGGCATGGGCCAGGTTTCCACGGTAATGGTTTCTCCTCTTTCCGGAAGGCGGGAAATCTCCACCTTATGCCGGGAGACAGCCCAGAACAGGTTTTGGGCTGCCAGAGCATCATAATCTGCGCCCAGATGAACGCAATGGTTGGCGGCGGTGTCCTGCACAAAGAAAAGCAGAGAAGAAAGCTTCAGCTTGCCGTTGCAATCCACTTCAAAATCAGAAAGGGTATATTGCTTTTTGTAGATCAACTCCATAACAGGCTCCTTTAATTGTTATCCACGGTGACGGTAAATGTAAGCTGTTTACCGGAGTGTTGCTTGCTCATTCGATAAATCTGAATTTGTACGGTTTCTCCCGGCGTCAGACCGGAGAGGACTGCGTTGAGGCGTTCGCTGTCTGTTACCTCTTCGCTGTCGATGACAAGGAGAATGTCATTTTGGCGAATGCCGGCACGGTGGGCAGCGCTTCCCTCTTCCACATGGGTGATTAACAGCCCTGGGGGAAGCTGATAGTAGAACTGATACAGCGGAGAAATTGGTTCTCCGGTAATGCCCAGGCTGGAGCTTTCCGCATCAATGGGTACGGGGCTTTCCGGAGAAACGGTGGAATCAGAGGATTGGTGAATGGAGATGGGAACGGTATTCTCCATTGCAGCGCCCAACCGCTTCAGAAGCCGGAAATTCACAATGCTCATAATACTGGCAATGCCGCCCAGAAGAATCACCAGCGTCAGCAAAACCGCAATGAGTCCCCGGTGGCTTTTTGGGGGCTGGGTTGTGCCGGTGCGGTAGATGCCGGAGGTATCGTATTGATAATGTTTGTCTTGCATAGGAAACCTCACATTGATTTTTAAAGGGAATTTGCGCAGTATTGGCGGAAAGCAGCCTGCGAAAACCTATCGGGGTTAAGGTACAACAGGGAGTGTAAAGGTAAATTCGGTAATTCCTTGATTGCTGGTAACAGAAATATCTTCCCCGTGGCTGCATACGATGGTTTTTACAATGTATAAGCCAAGACCCCAGCCATCACGGTTTTGGGAGCGGCTTTTATCCAGCTTGTGAAAACGGTCAAAGACCAGAGGCAACTCCTGTGGGGGAATGGTTTCGCCTTCGTTGGAAATGCTGATGTATGCCTTGTCGTTGGTTTCCTTCACTGTGACACCTAAAACCCCTCCGGCAGGGCAGAATTTAACGGCATTGTCCAGAAGATTATAAAGCACCTGGGTAATATAGTCTTCACAGGCCAGAGTATATATGGCATGATCCGGGAACGCAACCTGTACACTCACGCCTTTTTCGGTAATGACTTGTTCGAAGGTAATTAATACCTTGCCAATGCACTCGGTCAGGTCAAACCGGGATTTCATTTCCTCCGGAATCCCGCCCTGATCCTGCAGGCGGGAAATATCCAGCATACTGCGAACCAGACGACTGAGCCGCTTGGTTTCATTGGAAACGATCTGCATATAATGGGGGTGTTTTTCCTCCGGAATCGTGCCGTCTAAAATTCCGTCCACATATCCGCTGATGGTGGTCATGGGTGTTTTCAGCTCGTGGGACACATTGGCAACAAACTCCTGCCGGCGGTACTCGCTTTTTTGCAGGGAGGATGCCATGTTGTTAAAGGACAGGGCCAATTCTTCTACTTCCCTGGCGTAGGAGGGCTTGATGTTGACCCGGGCGGTGAAATCTCCGTGACCGAAAGCGCTGGCAGCATGGGCCATTTCTTTTAAGGGCGCGCTGTGCCGGCGGGCAAAAATACTCATAATGATTAGTGCCAGTATCACGGTAATCAACGAAACAAATAAATAAATATCCCTCAGCCGTTCCAAAATCACGGAGGTGGATGCCATGGAGGAAGAAACTGTGACGATGCCTACAGGAAACTTGGTTCGGGCATCGTGAATGGGCACGGATACCACATAACGGGAATCGTCATACAGCCCGGAGAATTTTCCGGTGTGTCGGGCAATTCCCTGAGAATAGACCTGGTGGAGATACTCTTGATTGATGGTCCAACCCTGATGGGGACAACCCAGAGGAGCATCGGAGCAAAGAATCAGCGTTCCGGTGTGATCAAAGATGATGGCCTCTGCATCGGAGACCCGGGCGACGGCAGACAGGTTTACATAAAATTCCCGGCTGGAAAGAGAGCCTTCTGTAAAATAGGCAGAAGCTAAGGCGGAAATGGCCGTTCCGTCCTTTTCCAGGGAATCCAGGGCTTGCTGGGTCAGAAAATTCTTTACCAGCAGCTGAAACGCCATGCCAACCAGCAGCAGAGCCGAAAGCAATAAAATAGCGGCCGGGAAAAAAGTGCGGCTGAAGGTGGATCTCATAATCAAAGCACCTCGAATTTATACCCCACGCCCCAGACGGTTTTCAGATTCCAGGAATCGGAAACGCCCTCCAGCTTTTCCCGCAGGCGCTTGACATGAACATCCACGGTACGGGAATCACCAAAATAATCAAAGCCCCAAACCTCGTCCAGAAGCTGATTGCGGGTGTATACCCGGTTGGGGGAAGAGGCCAGATAAAAAAGCAGTTCCATCTCTTTTGGAGGGGTATCCACTTTCTTGCCATCCACAGTAAGCTCAAAGGCATCCATATCAATGACCAGCTTGTCAAATATTAGGCGCCGGTCCTTCTTTTCAGTGGCAATGCTGGCGCTGCGGCGCAGTACGGCTTCCATCCGTGCTAAAACTTCCTTCATTTCAAAGGGCTTGGTGATATAATCGTCCGCACCTGAGCGCAGGCCGGTGACCTTATCGTCGGTTTCACCCTTGGCGGTGAGCATAATGACAGGGGTCTGGCTTTCTGCGCGAATATTTTTGCAGACAGCCCAGCCGTCCATAACGGGCATCATAATATCCAGCAGCACCAGATCCGGCTTGATGGCGCGGAATTTGGCAAGTCCCTGACCGCCGTCGGTGGCAACAGTCACAGCGTAGCCCTCTTTTTCCAAATACATTTGCAGAAGCTCCGCAATGTTACGGTCATCTTCCACTACCAATACAGAGATCGCCATAAAACAGCCTCCTTATCCTGTATGTTTTGTTTTTATATCATTATAACCTAAAATCTCTATTTGAGGTGAACAAATTGTAAAGAGTTTCACGGCAATTTGTTAACACGGCAGCTTTCCCTTGCAATTATTCCGTTTCGGCTGTATAATAGTGCCAGAAATTTTTGGAAAGGATGACGCGCATGACCTTTTTTGAGATATTAAAAGCCGTGCTGTTTGGCATAGTTGAGGGTGTTACGGAATGGCTGCCGGTTTCTTCCACGGGACATATTATTTTATTGGAAGCCATCTGCCCGCTGAATATCAGCGCAAATGTTTACGATTTGTTTGAGATTGTTATTCAGTTGGCGGCAATTCTGGCGGTAATTGTGTTGTTTTTCCGTAAACTGAATCCGTTTTCTCCTAAAAAGGATGCGCCGCAAAAGAAAAATACCTGGGATTTATGGTTTAAGGTAATTGTAGCAGTGTTGCCCTCTGCGGTAATTGGCTTGGCTGTAGATGGTCCTCTGGATGATTTTCTGCGGGCAACGCCGGTTTTGGGAACAACCTTGAACACCATCGTGGTGGCGGTTGCTCTGATTATTTACGGCGTACTCTTTGTTCTGCTGGAAAATAAAAAGGACAGCAAGGTAAAGATTACAGATACAACGCAGATTGATTATAAAACTGCAATTTTCATTGGCTTATTTCAGTGTTTAAGTATTATTCCCGGTACATCTCGTTCCGGCGCAACCATTTTAGGCGCAATTATTTTGGGTGTGGCAAGACCTGCCGGCGCAGAATTCTCTTTCTTCCTGGCCATTCCCACCATGCTGGGTGCCAGCCTTTTGAAGCTTTTGACCTTTGAGGGAACCATGAATTCAACGGAATTGGTTGTACTGTTAGTAGGTTGTTTGGTTTCCTTCTTGGTGAGCATGGCGGTAATCAAGGGGCTTATGGAATATGTGCGAAAGCACAGCTTCTCAGTATTTGGCTGGTATCGTATTGCCTTAGGTCTGTTGGTGTTAGTCTATTTTTTGTTTCAAAGTATATAATGAAGAAGTGCGCTGTTACAGCGCACTTCTTAAATGAATCGGGCGTTAGATAATATTACTGACCGGGAGGCATGCTTTTTTGAGTGGAAAAAGCAGAGGTTTGAAAGTACCATTCAAGAGCATGATTGTATCAGCATTTTTTGGATTAGCGGCGAGCAACGTCCTTCGAAAATGCATGGAGGGAAGATCCAGCCCGCAGTTATTCCACATACAAACCAGATACTTAATTTCGGTCTCATTTTTGTTTTGAAGCATATCTATGAACATATTTTCTTCTTCATGACATGAGCAATTGGGATTTATAAAAGGATAAATATTGTTCAAGCTGGTTTGAAGTATAATAACTTGATCTGCGGAAGGATTAAGCAACAGTTGCTCTTTTGCTTTTTTTATAAGGGATTGGAATGCATTGCTTAGTATTGTATTCATAATATAGATGGTTTGACGTTATTATTCAAGGACAGTAATGTAGTATTTGGTGCTGTCACTAAATGTATAATAATGGGTATAGAGTTTGTTGTTATAAAAAACGGAGCAGGGGGTATATGTAAAATCATATCCATAATATTGTTTAGCGGTTTCTAACGAGTAAAATGTTCGGGTAGAGTATGTGTTGCCGGCACCATCATATCGCGGTATTTGACTGGTATCGGGGTGGGTTTATTGGTGATTCTTTATTTTGTATTGGCTAACAGATAAACAGATAAAATTCCCCGCCGTTGGCGGGGAATTTTTCATGTAGTTTTTTGTTATTAACCGCCAAATACGCTAAGCAGGAAGCCTGCAGCAATGGCAGAGCCGATAACGCCGGCTACATTGGGGCCCATGGCGTGCATGAGCAGGAAGTTGGAGGGATTTGCTTTCTGACCTTCCAGGTTGGCCACTCGGGCTGCCATGGGAACGGCAGAAACACCGGCAGAACCAATGAGAGGATTGACCTTGCCTTTGGTAAGCCAGCACATGATCTGTCCGCCCAGCAGACCACCAATGGTAGACAGAATGAAAGCGCAGACACCTAACACGATGATTTTCAGAGTTTCACCGGTAAGGAAGTTGGAACCGACCATGGTAGCGCCTACAGCAGTGGACAGCAAAATGGTTACGATGTTCATCAGCGCATTTTGCACAGTATCGGACAGCCGGTCAGTAACGCCGGTTTCCTTAAACAGATTGCCCAGCATCAAGCAGCCAATGAGGGGAGCGGTGGAGGGCAGCAGCAGAACTACGAAAATAGTGACAACAATGGGGAAAATGATTTTTTCGGCCTTGGATACATTCCGGGTCTGGACCATCTTGATCTTCCGCTGTTCCTTGGTGGTAAGCAGCTTCATAAAGGGTGGTTGAATCATGGGGATCAGCGCCATATAGGAATAGGCAGCCACAGCAATACCGCCCAGCAGATGGGGGGCAAGCTTGGTGGTGAGGAAGATGGCGGTGGGGCCATCTGCGCCGCCGATGATGCCGATGGATGCGGCTTCGGAGCCGCTAAAGCCCAGGGCTATTGCGCCGAAGAAGGCGGCAAAAACACCCAGCTGAGCAGCAGCGCCCAGAAGCAGGCTCTTGGGATTGGAGATCAGAGGACCAAAGTCGGTCATAGCGCCAACGCCCATAAAGATCAGACAGGGGTAAATACTGGTTTTGACGCCAATATAGAAAATATCCAGCAGGCCGCCGTAGTGCAGAATGTCGGTAAAGGTCATGGTATCCTGGGTCAGAACCTTTACCACATTGCCGGCTTCGTCCAGAATTTCGTAGTCAATGCCCTGCACATAGCAATCCCAGATTCCCTGGGTATACAAACCGGACATGGGCAGGTTGGAAAGCAGACAGCCAAAGGCAATGCCGCACAGTAGCAGGGGTTCAAATTTTTTGACGATGGCGAGATACAGCAATACGCAGGAAATGGCAATCATTACCAGGTTTTGCCAGCCGCCATCCATAAAACCGGAGGACAGAGAGGCAAAGCCGGAACTGTTCCACAGGTTTAGCAGGATTTCGCTAATATTGATGTTCATGGGTGAGCCTCCTTAGCCGATGACCACCAGAGCATCACCGGTGTTGACAGAGGCACCCTTGGTGGTGACCACCTGGGTCACAGTGCCGGATTTGGGTGCCATGATCTCGTTTTCCATTTTCATGGCTTCCAGCACCACCAGCACATCGCCCTCCTTAACAGCCTGACCGTTTTGTACATTGACCTTCAAAATGGTACCGGGCATGGGCGCGGGAACAGCCTCACCGGCGCCGGTGACGGCGGGGGCGGCGGGAGCTGCTGCAGGTGCGGCAGCGGGCGCTGCTACGGGAGTAGCAGGGGCAGCAGGTGCGGTGGGAACAAGGGCCTCGTATTCGCTCAAAAGCATAGCCTGACCGGCTTCTACTTCCACCTCGTAGGTGCGGCCGTTGAGAGTTACTTTATATTTCATGTTATATGACCTCCTTGATGGAAATGAAGCGCAGCTCGTTTAAAGGCTTGCCCATTTTGTCAGCAACAATGGCCATGAGCATGGCTGCGGTTTTGGGCTCCACATCGTGAAGCTTCAGCTCGCCGGCAACGCCGGGGGCGGAAGGTGCCGGAGCAGGTGCGGCAACTGGCGCAGGAGCAATGGCAGAAGCGCTTTTTGCGGTTTTCACGGAAAAAGCCCTGCCGATGATGGTGATAACGGTCATCAAAAGAATCAGCCCGAAAAATACCAGAGAGTAGCCCAACAGAGCAACAATACCTGCATCCAAAAGGGCAATGTTATCTAGAGCAGAAGCAAGGAACATAACAGGATTCCTCCTTATGCCTCTACGATAGAATAGGAAACTACATTTTCTTCCCGGGCCTTGCGTTCTTCAAAGAACTTCTCTGCCAGATTGGGGAATGCGATGTAGCTCAGCACATCTTCGTCGCAGCGGGCCAAATCGCCCAGCTTTTCCCGGGTGGCATCCACAACGGGAGCCAGGGTGTCGGCGTAGCGGCCTTCCACCACTTTTTCGTCGCCCAGAATATTCTTTTTGATTTCCTCGTTAATGGGAGCGGGAGTAATGCCATACTCGCCGCGGCAGTATGCCTTAATCTCCTTGGAAACGGTCTTGTAACGCTGGCCGTCCAGCACATTGCGCACAGCCTGCACACCAACCATCTGGCTGGTGGGGGTAACCAGAGGAGGATAGCCCATGTCGGCGCGAACCTTGGGGGTTTCTGCCAGAGCCTCGTCGAATTTATCCAAAGCGTCCATCTGCTTCAGCTGGCTGAGCAGGTTGGACAGCATGCCGCCGGGAACCTGGTAGGTCAGACACTGGGTATCGGTTGCCATGGACTTTGCCATCATGGTGCCGTCAGCAATGAACTCGTCACGAACGGTCTTGAAATAGTCCGCCATCTTGGTGGTGCAATCGTCGTTCAGATCCACCTGATAGCCCAGCTGACGCAGGGCGTATGCCATGGTCTCGGTAGCGGGCTGGCTGGTGCCGCCGGAGAAGGGAGAAATTGCGGTGTCGATGATGTCTACACCGGCTTCCACTGCCTTCAGGTAAGTCATAAAGGCCAGACCGGTGGTGGAGTGGGTATGCAGGTCGATGGGCATATCCACAGCGTCCTTAATAGCGGAAACCATATCATAAGCTTCCTGGGGACCCATAATACCGGCCATATCCTTAATGCAGATGGTGGAGGCACCCATTTCCTTCAGCTCCTTGACCATCTCCACATATTTGGCGTGGGTGTGGACGGGAGAGGTGGTGTAGGAAATGGTACCGGAAGCAATGGCACCGGCCTTAACGGTGGCTTCCATGGCGACCTTCATATTATTGACATCGTTCAAGGCGTCAAAAATACGGATCACATCGATGCCGTTTTCCACAGCCTTGGCAACGAACATTTTAACAAAATCATCGGGATAGTGAGCATAGCCCAAAACATTCTGACCACGCAGCAGCATTTGCAGCTTGGTGTTGGGCATGGCCTTGCGAATCTTGCGCAGACGCTCCCAGGGATCTTCGTTGAGGTAGCGCAGGCACACATCAAAGGTGGCACCGCCCCAGCACTCAGCGGCGTAGTAGCCGGCCTTATCGATGGTTTCGAGCATGGGCTCGAACTTCTCGAAGGGCAGACGGGTGGCAATCAAGGACTGGTTTGCATCTCGCAGCACAGTCTCCACAAACTGAACTTTTCTTGCCATGTTAGTAGAACCTCCGTAGAAATAAAATGAAAAAATGTATGAATAAATGGATATACTTTTTCTAAAAAGTTCCAATCTTCACCAAATACTATATTACCACAAGCGATTGCAAAAGTAAACCCATTTTTGGCAAAAAAAATACCCGCTGCAAGAACTTTTGCAGCGGGTAAAAAAGATTATTTGCGGCCACCGGAGAAAAGGAAACCGGTTAGCATGGTTGCTAAGATGATCACACCTATGATTACGAAAATCACCAGCATACCGATACCCATGTATCGCAGATTAAACAGGAAATTGCCAGGGTTAAAAGCCAGTCTGGCGGCAGCCTCGGTTGCTTCCGTGGCGGTGGTAGTTAAAAAATGCAACATAACGATTCCTCCTATCTGAAAGCATCAGGAAAACAGGTACAGGATAATGCCGCCGGCAATAACGGAGGCAATCTGACCGGAAACATTGACACCGATGGAGTGCATCAGCAGATGGTTCTGGGGGTCCTCGGCAAGACCCATTTTGTGAACGATACGGCCGGACATGGGGAAGGCGGAAATACCGGCTGCGCCGATCATGGGGTTGATCTTCTTCTTGAGGAACAGGTTGAGAATCTTGGCAAACAGCACGCCGCCGGCGGTATCCACGATAAAGGCAACCAGACCCAGACCCATAATCAGCAGGGTGTCTACCTGCAGGAACTGGTCGGCGGTCATGTTCCGGGCAACGGAAATGCCCAGGAAGATGGTGATCAAATTTGCCAGTACATTTTGCGCGGTATCGGAAAGGCTGTCCAGAACGCCGCATTCCCGGATCAGATTACCGAACATCAGGAAACCGATCAGCGCAGTTGCATCGGGAACGATAACAGAGGCTACGATGGTAATGATGATGGGGAACAGAATACGGGTGGTCTTGCTGACGGACTTCTGCTCATAGGGCATACGAATCATGCGCTCTTTTTTGGTGGTGAGCAGTTTGATTACCGGGGGTTGGATGACCGGAACCAGCGCCATATAGGAATAGGCGGCAACGGTGATTGCACCTACATACTTGGAGCCAAGGGTATTGGCAACGGCGATAGAGGTGGGGCCGTCGGCGGCGCCGATAATGGCAATGGAGGCGGCATCCTTGATTTCGGGGAAGAATACGCTTGCCATGCAAAGGGTGAAGAAGATGCCGAATTGGGCGGCAGCGCCGAAGAGCATAAGCTTGGGGTTGGAAAGCAGGGGGCCAAAATCAATCATGGCGCCGATGCCGATAAACAGCAGTAGGGGAAACAGCTCGTTGGCAATACCTGCGTTATACAGCTCTTCGATAGGTCCAACCAAAGCGGCAGAGCCGGGAATGTTTACCAAAATAGTACCCAGACCCATGGGCAGGAGCAGGGAGGGCTCCATTTCCTTTTTAATAGCAAGGAAAATCAGCACGCAGCCGATGAGGATCATGATCAGATCCCAGCGGTCAACAGCCAAAAGATTTTTGTAAAGAATTTCCATACCGCAGACTCCCCTCAGCTTAAGCAATCACAACCAGCGCATCGCCGGTGTTGACAGAGGCTCCCTTGGTGGTGACCACCTGGGTCACAGTGCCGGATTTGGGAGCCATGATCTCGTTTTCCATTTTCATGGCTTCCAGCACCACCAGCACATCGCCTTCCTTCACAGCCTGACCATTTTGCACATTGACTTTTAAAATGGTGCCGGGCATGGGTGCGGTGACAGCGTCACCGGCGCCGGTGACGGCGGGGGCAGAAACAGGCGCGGGAGCAGCCTCGGGCGTAGCAACAGGGGCAGAAACAGGCGCGGATACGGCATCGTATTCATCCAGAAGATGGGCCTGGCCGTTTACGACTTCGATTTCGTAGGTGTGGCCTTTCAGGGTTACTTTATAGGTCATGTTATTTAACCTCCTTAATGGAAATAAAGCGCAATTCATTTAGAGGCTTACCCAGCTTATCTGCAATGATGGCCATGAGCATTGCGGCAGTTTTAGGATCCACGTCGTGAAGCTTCAGCTCGCCGGCGGTACCGGGAGCAACGATTGCGGGGGCTTCTTCGGGGCTGGACTCGGTCTCGGGGGCGGGAGCTTTCTTCAAAAGAATGGCTTTGCGAAGGGTTAAAACGGCGACAACTAAAAGTAGTGCCAGGATCATTCCGAGAGCAACATAGTCAGGCTGGGGTTGTGCTACAGGCGTACTGAGAATGTGCATGTACAAACGCTCCTTTTTGCAGAATTAAAATATAACGCCAATATTGTATAGGAAAACAGCCAAAAAGTAAAGCAGAAACTAAAAAATCCATAAATTTGGGAGGCGGTTTCCCCTGAAATTTTACGGGATTGCATATTGATTTTTCACAGGGGTTAGTGTATGATAACATTGCAAACTATGGAATACCGTGTGATGAAGTTTCCTGCGGTATTACTTTAAATGAAAGAGGTATAAAAAATGGCAAAGCTTGATCTGACTAAGTATGGCATCACCGGTGCCACCGAGATCATCCACAACCCCTCCTATGAGGAGCTGTTCCAGGCTGAGATGGATCCCAGCGTGGAGGCCTTTGAGAAGGGCCAGCTGACCGAGTTGGGCGCCGTCAATGTTATGACCGGCATTTACACCGCCCGCTCCCCCAAAGACAAGTTCATTGTGATGGACGACACCTCCAAGGACACCGTGTGGTGGACCTCCAAGGAGTTCTCCAACGACAACAAGCCCGCTTCTGTTGAGGCTTGGAATGCTTGCAAGAAGCTGGCTATGGATCAGCTGAGCAACAAGAAGCTGTATGTCATGGACCTGTTCTGCGGCACCAACAAGGACTCCCGCATGGGCATCCGTTTCGTTATGGAAGTGGCATGGCAGGCTCACTTTGTTAAGAACATGTTCATCACCCCCTCTGCTGAGGAGCTGGCAAACTTCGAGCCCGATTTCGTGGTTTACAACGCTTCCAAGGCTAAGGTTGAGAACTTCAAGGAGCTGGGTCTGAATTCTGAGACTGCTGTTCTGTTCAACCTGACCACCAAGGAGCAGGTTATCCTGAACACCTGGTACGGCGGCGAGATGAAGAAGGGTATGTTCTCCATGATGAACTACTACCTGCCTCTCAACGGCATGGCTTCCATGCACTGCTCCTCCAACACCGACATGAACGGCGAGAATACTGCGCTGTTCTTCGGTCTGTCCGGCACCGGCAAGACCACCTTGTCCACCGACCCCAAGCGTCTGCTGATCGGCGACGACGAGCACGGCTGGGATGATGAGGGCGTGTTCAACTTTGAGGGCGGCTGCTACGCCAAGGTTATCAACCTGGACAAGGACTCCGAGCCCGATATTTACAATGCCATCAAGCGCAATGCTCTGCTGGAGAATGTGACTGTGGATACTGAGGGCAAGTGTGACTTCGCTGACGGCTCCGTCACCGAGAACACCCGTGTGTCCTACCCTATCAACCACATCGAGAAGATCGTTCGCCCCGTTTCCAAGGGTCCCGATGCCAAGAATGTTATCTTCCTGTCCGCTGATGCTTTCGGTGTTCTGCCTCCTGTGTCCATTCTGACTCCCGAGCAGACTCAGTACTACTTCCTCTCCGGTTTCACCTCCAAGCTGGCAGGTACTGAGCGTGGTATCACTGAGCCCACTCCCACCTTCTCCGCTTGCTTCGGCGCTGCTTTCTTGGAGTTGCACCCCACCAAGTACGGCGAAGAGCTGGTCAAGAAGATGGAGAAGTCCGGCGCTAAGGCATATCTGGTCAACACCGGTTGGAACGGCACCGGCAAGCGTATCTCCATTAAGGATACCCGCGGCATCATCGATGCCATTCTGGATGGCTCCATCCTGAAGGCTGAGACCAAGAAGATCCCCTACTTTGATTTTGAGGTTCCCACCGCTCTGCCCGGTGTAGACAGCGGCATCCTGGATCCCAGAGATACTTATGCTGACGCAGCTGAGTGGGAAGCAAAGGCAAAGGATCTGGCTGCTCGGTTCCAGAAGAACTTTGTTAAGTACACTGGCAATGACGAGGGCAAGGCTCTGGTCGCTGCTGGTCCCCAGCTGTAATTTCACATCTATAAAAAACCGCTCCGAATTTCGGAGCGGTTTTCTCTATAATCTTACAGTTGACAACGCTTTTGTTTGTGGTATAGTAAGGTCGAAAATAAGGAAAGGAGGCGTGGCTGAAATGGGATTGCGGAAGAACTATCACTGGCTGATTGTGGGGCTGGTGTTGTTGGAAATGATGGTTTTTGGCGGTGTAATTAATAGCTTTAGTGTGTTTATGATTCCGTTGTGCGAATCATTGAATATTACACGAGGCACCTTTGCCCTTGCTACCACGCCTTATACGGTGATGACTTTTGTCAGCACTATTTTCTCTGGGTATTTTGTGAAGCGCTGGGGCTATCGGCGCAGCGCAATTTTTTCTCTTCTGCTAGCTGCCTCCGGAATGGCGCTTATGAGCGCAGCGAATACCGTGGCGCTGTTTTGTATCAGCAGGATTCTTTTTGCCATGGGATACGGCGTGTGTTTTACCGCCGGTGCGGTAGGAATCGCAAGAGAGTGGTTCTGGAAACACCAGGGCTTGGTGATTGGTATTGTGACCATGGGAACCGGTGTAGGAGGCAGTTTGATGACGCTGCTGATTACGGCGGTGATGGAGAGCACAAACTGGCAAGTGGCAAGCTTGTTGGTGGCAGCTTCCCTGGCTATGATTGCTGTGAGTTATTTGCTTCTTCGGAACCGACCGGAGGAAATGAATTTGCGACCTTTTGGCTTTGGTCAGCTACCAAAGGAAAAGAAGACAAGAACCGGAGAGACTATTTGGGAAGGCTATTCTTTAAGGGAACAAATGACGCAACCGGCATTTTATCTGATGATTTTCTGCCTGCTGGTTTGCTGCGGATGTATTTATATTACAACTATGGTTGTGGTTCCTCATTTTCGGGATTTAGGATACTCTCCAGAGGCGGCAGCGGGGTATAATAGCATTCTTATGCTGACCTTGGCGGTAGCAAAGCTGGGTTGTGGAGCGTTGAGTGACAGGCTGGGCGCAAAGTCTGTGACAGTTGGTTGTGTGGCTTGCGCTGTTATAGGACAGACCATACTGGGATTGACGGATCAGTTTCTTTTGTGTTATGTTGGGATTTTGTTGTTTGCGATTGGCATGTGTATGACATCTAGCATGGTGCCGTTGCTGGCAGCATCGTTGTTTGGTTATAAGGGAAGCACCTACAGTAACGGCGTGTTTTTGTCTATGACAGCTATTGCAAATATTGTTTCTACACCGGTGACAAATTTGAGCTATGACAAACATGGAAGCTATATGCCTATTTTCCGAGTGGCTGCCGGTATAAATCTAGGTGTGTTAGCGTTGATCTTCGTGCTGTTTGTTTTGGCAAACAGAGAAAAGCAAAAATTTTTGAAGAACAGAGCATAAAAAGAAGCAGGGTCTTACCCTGCTTCTTTTTATAGCTTTTCAAAAACGAAGATATGCGTTTCCCGGTCAAAACGAGTGTTAACAGGAATACCGGCATACATAAGTGCGTTGCCGTCATATACGGTATCGGTTTCTGTATCTCTATATTTCCCCTGGGGATCCAGTCCCTGTAACCGCAAAAATTCATGGCGGTAAGCGGGGCGGCCGGTAATGTTTGCAAAGAACACCAGAAGGGTACTGCCGTCAGCGGAAATAATTTGAGAGGCGGCGGTGCGTCCTGTGCGGGGAGAGCGCAAACGGAACAGATCGCCTTGGTGAATGATTTGCTCATGCTGCTTATAGAAAGCAATTTTGCTTTTGATTTCTTCCAGATCTTCCGGGGATTCCGCAGACAGGTCCAGTTCCAGGCCAAAACGGCCGGACATTGCTACATTGCACCGGAAGGACATGGTGCTGACACGCTTGGTCTGATGATTGGGAACAGCGGAAACATGTGCGCCCATAGCGCTGATAGGATAGATCATGCTGGTGCCTTCTTGAATAAACAGGCGCTCCATGGGCTCGGTATCGTCACTGGTCCAGGTTTGAGGCATGTAGTAGAGCATGCCGGCATCAAATCGACCGCCGCCACCACTGCAGCTTTCAAAGAGAACCTGGGGGAAACGGGAGGTAATGCGATCTAAAATTTCGTACAGTCCTAAAATATATTTATGAGCGTAGCCGGCGCAGGGGAATTCGGACATGTTGCGGTTCATATCCCATTTTACATAGGTAATGTTGGTGGAGGAAAGAATTCCACAAACGGCATCTACAATGTAGTCCCGCACTTCAGGCCGCGCCAGATCTAAAATCAGCTGATTACGGCTTTGTGTTCTGGGGCGGCCGTCTACATGGATACACCAATCGGGATGGGCTCGATACAGGCCGCTGTCCGGAGAGATCATTTCCGGTTCGAACCACAGACCGAATTGCATGCCCAGAGAATTGACCTTGTCTGCCAGAGAACTAAGACCTGCGGGAAGTTTGTTGCGGTCCACCACCCAGTCACCCAGGGAGGAATTATCTGCGTCTCGGTGACCGAACCAACCATCATCCAACACCATCAGATCCACACCCAGATCTTTTGCCTGGGTAGCAAGGGCAAGGATCTTTTCTTCATTAAAGTTGAAATAGGTGGCTTCCCAGTTGTTAATCAGCACGGGGCGGGAGCTGTCCCGATATTGACCACGGCACAGGTTTTTACGAATAAATTTATGGAAGCGGCGGCTCATTTCGCCCAGACCTTCTGCAGAATACACCATAATGGCTTCCGGTGCCTGCAAAGACTCTCCGGGAGCCAAAGGCCATGCGAAGTCAAAGCTTTGAATGCCCATTTGTACCCGAGGGAAATCGTAAGCATTTACGGAAACTTCGGAGCTAAAGCTGCTGCTGTATACAAGGCAAAAACCATAGGCTTCGCCGGCAGTTTCGGTGGTTTCCGGGCGGCAAAGGATCATGGAGGGATTTTCCATGTGGCTGCTGGAGCTGCGTTTGCTATCTAACAAGGTGGTACCGTAATGGATGGGAAGACGCTCTACATGGCGTTCCCGTGCCCAGGCGCCGGGGAAATGAATCAGCTCATAATCCTTATCATAAAAATCAACGCAGAAAGATGCCAGTTTTTCTACTGTGCAGGCGGCGTCGCCCCGATTTTCTATACGTACACTTCGCACAAGGGCGTGGGAGAATACAGTATATAACAAAATTGCGGCCACGCCGGTATGATCGTCCAGAAGTGTGATTTCCAGAGTTTCACAGTCATCGCCGTAAGATGCGGGAAGACCGGACAGAGCAGGCTTTCCAGAGAAAATCCGATGGTTGTGATAGCGCAGGTGCAGCAATGCGTCGCCGTCTTTGTGGCGGATATGTATTGCCGGGGAGCGCAAATCAGCGCTGCCAAAGGTGGGAAGTTCTTGAGGAAGGGCCTCGGAGTAGGCAATTTGTGTTCCGGGCATGTCGGTGGCTAAAAACGTGCCGAAGGCAGAAGGAAAGCGGAGGTTCAAAGGGGGCAACTGTTCCACCCGCGCGCCCCAATAGGCGTGAGCCAGATGACCGTCATATACTTCTATAACATAGCTGGAACTGTCGGTATGTAAGTAAAACTGCTTGGTTTGTTCGTTATAGGAAATAGGCATATCATAACCTCCGACAACAGTATTCTAACATCATTATACCAAAGCAAAATGTATATG
>JAZRBJ010000025.1:0-2074 GCA_045635065.1 Faecousia sp.
TTGCCCGGGATGTAAGCACCCGTGTGGTTTATATGAATGAGGGCGTTATTTGGGAGCAGGGTTCTCCCGCCGATGTGCTGGGCAATCCCCAAAAACAGGAAACCAAGGATTTTCTGGCCCGCTTCCGTAACGCATAAAAAATCAACGATCCTTTGGATCGGAGATTTTCTTTATACCAGATTTACAAACACCGAGCACGCCGCAAACAAAATCATCGTCACCAATGTCATGGCTGACAATGCAGATGCAATCTGCGTCCGTTCCGCCGGTTCATCTGCAAAAACGGGAATCACATAGGGCGGCGGCAAAATCACCATAAGCAAGGCTGCTCCCTCAAAAATCATGCCATGCAGCAAGGTGCGGTTAAGCAGCAGGAAAATTCCCAAGCAAACCGCCATAACCGCCAGACGCATAAACACCAAGCCGACAGTCTTGCTCCAGGGAATTTCCTTCAGCACCAGATCATAGCCCACAGTCAACAAAATGATCATACCCGTGGGTGCGGAAAGAAATTCGGTGACAGCATCCAAAATTCCGCTGACACCCCATACCCCCATAGCATCATACAGCCCTGTAGCGCCCAGTATCACACCTACAAATACAGCCCACAAAATAGGGGATGTAATCATATCCTTACCGATTGCCTTCCAATCTCTTTTGCCGGAAAGCAAAATCTTAAATAAGGTAAACACAAACAGGGTCTGCCCAATATCCAGCAATGCAAACCGGGAAGTACTCTCCCCCGGAAACAGCAAGACAAACAGGGCGTAGCCCAGCATGCCTGCCTCAAAGCCGGAAGCCAGAAAAGGTGCCAGACGGCTCTTCATGCGGCAAAGCTTAATAATCGCAAAACCTAATGCCAGCGCAACGCAGCACACTCCAAACACACTTAGCGGCAGCAACACAGCAGCAACGGAATATTCCGCCGTGGCAAATGCGTTGATCAACACAAAAGGCAGGGTGAAATGAATCACCACATTTTTGAGCGTGTCCACACCCTCCCGGGAAATCAAACTTTTACCGCGGCACAGCATGCCGATAGCCAAAGCCATAAATACGGGAAGTGCAGTTTCAAGCACAGAAATCAACATCAAATAACACCCTTTTGCAAAATAATATTGGCGTAGATTTGAGATTCACCGCTTTGCAAAATACAGTAGCAATCCTTTGCCTCATCATAAAAATCAAATCGATCGATATTACCCACAGCTTCCGCACCACGGGAATCATACTTGGCAATAATCTCCTTATAGGTCTTCCAAACAGGAATATCCAGATCCTTGTCCCGATCCATTTTTTCCATAAGAACGGCAGGCTTTTCCACATAGGCATCCAGAGGGAACACCTGCAAAATGGCATCCAGCAGCTCGGGAACGCCATGTCCATCAGCACGAAGGAAAATTGCGCCCTTAGCCTTTGCCATGGCGGCACCGGGAAAATTTCCGTCACCGATGCAAATGCGGTCGCTGTGACCCATTTCAGCCAGAACCTTCAACAGCTCCGGAGAAAGAATAGAAGGAATATTTTTTAACATAGATATTATCCTTTCTGATTTTGAGAAAGCGGCGGTCAATGGACCGCTGCTTTTTAAAATGTAGCTTATTTATACATAGGACCGTAGGTAGCGCAGGCGCGGTAGTCCTGGCCTTCCTTATCCATACCAAATGCATTCCAGCAAGCAGGACGGTAGATATCGTCCTCGGGAACATTGTGCATGCACACGGGGATACGCAGCATGGAGCACATGGTGATCAGATCAGCGCCAATGTGACCGTAGGAGATAGCACCGTGGTTCGCGCCCCAGTTCATCATAACCTCATAAGCGGTCTTGAAGGGGCTGCCCTCCTTGCCATCGCAGCGGGGAGCAAACCAAGTGCAGGGCCAGGTGGGGTTGGTACGCTCCATCAGCGTATCGGAAACTTCGTCAGGCAGATTCACAGTCCAGCCTTCAGCAATCTGCAGCACGGGGCCCAGACCCTTAACCAGGTTCATACGAATCATGGTGCAGGGCATTTCAGCCTTGGTGGTGTAGTGGCTGGAGAATCCGCCGCCACGGAAGTTGTCCTGACCGGCC
>JAZRBJ010000026.1:0-5327 GCA_045635065.1 Faecousia sp.
ATGGGGGCGCGAACACCCATAGAAACAGTACCTAACATCCGGCTCATAAAAACACATCCATTCTGGTAAAAAATAAAGTCTGTGAAAAGCTCACTAGCGTATTATATTACATTTATGTGCATTTGTAAAACAAAAAATGCTATAATTTGAGAAAAATTTTGAAAAATTTCTGGATTCAAAAAGTCCCAAATCCCATTTCCATTGCAGAATTCTGTATACAGCCGCATCCAACTGTTCCATGGAGATTATGCCGGCGTTTACGGCTTTCAGAACTGCAGTGTATTGGGTCCGGTATTCCGTGGAGCAAAGCAGATCATTGCCTGCCAGGATTGCCATAACTGCCGCTTCTTCCGGTGTGTAGTGCTTTGTAATGGCCTTCATGACCAGATCATCGGTAACGATCACACCGTTAAAGTGCAGTTCGTTTCTCAGATAGGAAATGACCGGAGCGGATAGGGAAGCGGGATTCTCGCTATCAAGGGCTGCGATGATTGTGTGACTGATCAAAATGGCATCACAGTCTGCTTCAATACCAGCCATAAAGGGTAAAAGATCAGTTTCTTCCAGTTGAGAAAGAGGTCGCTGATCATTGGCGGTATCAAGGTGTGTATCCTTGTTGTTTCCGTAACCGGGGAAGTGCTTCAGCACGCTTCCCATCTGTTTGCTGTTCATCAGTTCGGTGATTTGGCTGATACATAAGGCGGTTGTCTTGGCATCCTGACCAAGGGAGCGCTTATACATAAAGGCGTTGGGGTCAGTAGTAATGTCGCATACAGGGGCCATATTGACATTGATGCCAATGGAGGAAAGCAAGTCGCATTTTTCAGATTCCTCTGCTAAAATTGCGTCCAATCCACCGGAGGCGTATAGATTTCGAAGAGAAGAAAAGCGGGAGGAGCGAAATGCCTCATTTGCGCTGACTCTGCAAACCGTTCCCCCTTCTTCGTCAACGGCGATGAGCATAGGAATGGCGGAGGCGCTTTGATATTGCGCAAGGGTATTACTTAAATCTTCCGGGGTTTGCCCTTCAAAATCCCGTGCAAACAGAATATAACCTCCTAGATGGAAGGTTGCAATATCTTCCAGCGCTGCTTCTTCAGGACAACGCGCCAGAAACAGCTGACCTACTTTTTGCTCCACAGTCAGGGAGTCAAGCTGGAGCTTGATAGCATCCTGCGACTGTGTTTCCGTGGCGCGTGTGGGGGTTGTATTCACATTTAGGGGAACGGTTGTTTCGGGGTTGGAGTATGTACAACCGCAGAGCAATAAAGCAATCAGTAGTATTGCGGTGCGTTTCATATAATCACCTCATACTTAATAATTTGCTGTTACAGGATTGAATCGCTCTCCGGTGGATACTACAACTTCAATCTTGATACAGGATCCGGAGCTGGCGAATTTGCCGGAGGAATACTCTTTTAGGCTGTCCAGATTTTCCAGATTGTATTCTCTGGGTGGACCTTCTCTGCGGTTGCCTCCGAAAATGACGCGTTCCATAACGGTTTCATTGCCATAATCGTCACATACGATCACATTAATAACAGCCATGGGATAATTGGAGGAAACAGTGACCCCCATCAATTCATCCAGGGAATTGCATTTGTCCTTTGTGGCGGAAACAGCAGCTTTTTCATATTCCTTTGCCCCCATGAATTCGGCAGGTCTGACCGGAAGATATGTTTTCTTGTACAGCTCGTCAAATGTATATTTTGCACTGGTTCGACCGCTGTATTGAATCAGTTTTCCGTTTTCCGTTTTTTCGTAGAAGCCCTCTCCGGAACCGCCTCGCTGATCCTGGATCATAATGTAGCTTGCTGCTGTATCGATATTGCCGTCCTCTTGCATGACCACATGAGCATCTTCAATGGCCATCATGCCATGATTGTCCGAGGTGGAAACCAAAGCATCGCCCATAAGGATTTTGCTGTAGGAATCCATGATTACCTGGCGCCCGTTTTGCTTGATGATCTCACCGGTGGGTAATTTGTTGTAGGTGGTAATTTCGAAATTGTAGACATAGTCACCGACAGGGTAGTATCCGTTGGCATATACCATGGTAGCCGGATAATATCCGCCATTGATAGTTGTGCATACCGTATCGTATGCCCAAATCAGACTGTCTGCGCAGGAATTGCCCAGGTTTCTACTTAGCTCCCCAGCGGTTCCGGGGTACCAGAAACGGCCGGTTTCCTGATCATAATACTCAAAAAACTGAAAGATACCGGTGCTGCCGTTGGAATATGGGGTTCCGGCATAAGTGGTATCCGCTTGGTGCTGGAACCGCTTTTCGCTGATAGGGCCGGATTTGTTGTATGCAATTTTTTTAGCAGTACTCCATTGTATAGACAGAAGATCTTTCATGGCGCGAACAGCGGTTTCACGTAACTCCTGAACAGTTGGTTCATGATCAAAGGTATAGTCGGGATATTTCATGGGATTTTCCACAACATAACCGGTTGTATCTACTTGGGATGTTTCAGCTGGAAGGGATTCTCTGGGCGGTTGTGCAGAGGTTGTACAGGCGCAAAGTAAAAGAATCGCACACAGAACAACTGAGAAATATTTCTTATTCATAAAACGCACATCCTTCCTTTTTAATAATCATATCATTTTTTTAATATTGTGTAAAGAAAAATCCCACATTCATTGGGAATGTGGGATTAAATTTATAACATTTTACCTATGACATACCAGATGATTAACAGCACAAGAAGCAGTGGGATATATGCAATTAAGGCAGCTGAGGTAATGGAAATAACTGTACAGCCGATATAGTACAGAACAAAGACCAACCCTGTCAGAATGACGGTAGTCAGGGTGGCTTTTGTTAAGGATTTTCCTACAAGTGTGGCAAAGAAAAAGGTATAAAATGCGCCAATTAAAGGATTTACAGTTGCTAAAACCGCACCCACAACGATTTTTAGGGCGCCTACCAAAAGCAATAGAATCAGAAGCCCCAGTAAAATGACAGGGGAGTAGATTACAAGTCCTTCGGGAAGATAGGTGGTAAACAGCCAGGATACAAGGCCGTGAAGAACCATGGCAAAAATTACGGTTAAACAACGGAAAAACAACCATGTCAGAAAATTCTTACCCTTGGGCAGCCACGCGTCCATGAGATTGGCAAGAAAGGCAAGGATAATCATACTGAGCAGCTGATAGCATATTGCGGTGTAATCTGCGGAGAAGAAAGAAAATATTTTCATTTCTTCCGATGTAATGGTTACAAAGGGCAGGGGAGCGAGATACTCCAGAAAGCTTACCCCTGCGCTGTGCAGTACCACGGTGGTTGCGTATATGAATATAATACCCATGGCAGAGGAAACGGAGTGGCTCAGAGTGGAACGTTTACCAAAGGCAAATCTTCCGATTAGGCCCAGTAAAATTGAGCCCACGGTTAAGAAAAATGCGGCTTTGATAAAAGTGCTGGTATCAAAGCCCGCGGTTTCAAGAACAGACAAAACCCGATCCATGAATTACCTCCTGAGAAGATAAACAGCCGCCATTTCTGGCGGCTGTAAATATTTTTGAGATTGAATTACTTCATCTCGGCAACGGCGCCAGCTTCCTTCAGCTCGGCAACCATCTTCTCTGCCTCTTCCTTGGAAACAGCTTCCTTCAGGGTCTTGGGGCAGTTGTCAACCAGATCCTTAGCGTCCTTCAGACCCAGGCCGGTAACAGCGCGGACAACCTTGATGACGTTCAGCTTGGAAGCGCCGGCTTCCTTCAGAATGACGTCGAACTCGGTCTTCTCCTCAGCAGCCTCAGCAGCACCGCCGGCAGCGGGAGCAGCAACAGCAGCAGCAGCGGCGGAAACGCCGAAAACTTCCTCCAGAGTGTGAACCAGCTCGGACAGCTCCAGAACGGTCAGACCCTTAACTTCCTCAACGAGAGCAGTGATCTTTTCACTAGCCATGATAAAATCCTCCTAAAATTATGTGTAATAGTTTGTGGTTTGTGTTATGAAGCAATTAAGCTTCTGCAGCTTCGGCTGCGGGTGCGCCGCCTTCCTTCTGTACGCGGATCTGATCCAATACAAAAGCCAGGCTGGAGATAGGTGCCAGGAAAGTACCGAGCACGGATGCCACCAGTGCGTTCTTGCTGGGCAGTTCGCCGAAACTGTTAAGCTGGTCTGCGGACAGAACGCTGCCTTCAACAATGCCGCCCTTAATGGACAGGGTGCCTTTGTTCTTCTTGGCAAACTCGCATACGATGCGAGCAGGGGCAATGGGATCCCCGTTGGTGCTGGCCATTGCGGTAGTGCCGTTGAGAAGCTCGTCGAAGTCGTAGCCGTTTTCCTTGGCTGCGAAACGGGTCAGAGTGTTCTTAACGACAGTGTACTCAACACCGGCATCACGGAACTGCTTACGCAGATTGGTATCCTGAGCAACATTGATACCCTTGTAGTCAACGAAGACCACAGAAGTAGACTCCTTGATCTTAGCGGACAGGGCTTCAACAACTGCCTTCTTGCTCTCAAGAACCTTTGCGTTGGGCATATGTTTCACCTCCGAAAAAATAAATGTCCTTCTGCCAAAGGACAGAAAGACACGCAAATAATCTATCTACGCACCTCGGCAGGATTTATGCTTTCGCACCTGCTGTCTTTGGCAACTTTGATAGTATAACAAAAACCCCTTGAGTTGTCAAGGGGTTTTTGAAAAAACTTGTAATAAAATTACATATATTTGGTGGTGTTGACCTTAACACCGGGGCCCATGGTGGAAACAACGGTGCAGGAACGGATATACTGACCCTTTGCAGCTGCGGGCTTAGCCTTCACAACAGCATTGATCAGAGTATCCATGTTCTCGCCCAGCTTTTCAGCACCGAAGGAAACCTTGCCGATGGGGCAGTGGATGATGTTGGTCTTGTCCAGACGGTACTCAACCTTACCAGCCTTGATTTCCTTAACAGCAGCGCCAACATTGGGGGTCACAGTACCGGCCTTGGGAGAGGGCATCAGACCCTTGGGGCCCAGAACCTTACCCAGACGGCCAACAACGCCCATCATGTCGGGGGAAGCTACGACTACATCGAACTCAAACCAGTTTTCCTTGGTGATCTTCTCAACCAGCTCCATGCCGCCAACATAGTCAGCGCCGGCAGCCTGAGCTTCCTCAACCTTTGCGTCCTTGGTGAAGACCAGAACGCGAGCGGTCTTACCGGTACCGTTGGGCAGAACTACTGCACGACGGACCTGCTGGTCAGCGTGACGGGAGTCAACGCCCAGCTTAATATGCAGCTCGACAGTCTCGTCGAACTTTGCGGAAGCACCCTTCACAACCAGATCCAGGGCCTCGTTGGGATCATACTGAATAGAGCGG
>JAZRBJ010000027.1:0-4015 GCA_045635065.1 Faecousia sp.
TCTTACAGCGCAAGGTGTTTTGACTTATTGCGCAATGCTCCCCTCTCGAGTATCCATATACACTTCGGGGTCGCATTGCTTATCTTGACGACTTTAGTGACCTCTGCCAGTCTGTCAAAAAATGCTTTTTTGACAGACTGAGAAGATCGCATACCCTACCGGGTATGCGATCTTTTTTCTTTGCTTTATTCGGTGGCTTCCGTGGTAGCTTCGGTAGTTACCTCGGTGGTTGCTTCAGTCGTTGTCTCGGTGGTATCTGCGGGAGTGGTTTCCTCGGGAGTGGTATCCTGGGGAACGGATTCCTCAGCCGCCACATTGGCAGCTGCCCGGAAATCGTCCAGAAGCTGCTGAACGGTGGTATCATTTACCTTGCCGCCCAGAATGGCATTGACCAGGGCTTCCGCTGCGGTGTAGTAATTGGGCAGCTGGGGAAGACCGGGCTTCACAACCGCGATCTTGCCGGTGGTTTCCGCTACCAGAAGATAGGCAGCATTGGTTTTAAAGGTATCGTTGCCGGTAAGCAGCTCCTTGGCAACGGGAACGGTGCCGTTGGCTTCATAATGCGCCAGCTGAGCATCGGCGGTGGTCAGGAAAGCGGCCAGCGCAGATGCAACGGAGGGATAGGAAGACTTGGGGTTCACGCCCATGGCCTTGGTAGTGCTGAAGGGCACCAGCTGCTTGGTGACTTCACCCAGGGTAATGGCGGGCAAAGTGGCCACAGCATAGTGTTCGCCTAGGGCTTCCTTGGCGGCAACCGCATTGGCGGCGGTGGAGAAGAAGGCCTTCACAGTACCGGCCTTCAAGCCTTCCTTACCGGCGGCATCCACATCGTTGACAAAATTCTGATTCTTCACCAGACCGGCCAGATAATTGGTAACGGCAACGCCCTTCTCACCGGAGAAGTTGATGCCACGCTCTGCATCAAAGCTGCAGCCGTTGGCCAGGTAGAAGGAGGCAAGGAAATCGCCGTTTGTTACGGGAACGGCAACCTTGCCCTTCAGCAGCATGGCATCCAGGCTCTTCACATCCTCTTGGGTGAACACGCTGGAATCGTAATACATGACATAGCTGTCGGTGGTATAGGGCACGCCGTAAACAGCTTCGCCCTGGGAAACGGTATTCACCACACCGTCTACGGTATCCACCTCCATCTGGACCAGGGTTGCGCCGCTCTGACGGGTGATGACCTTGGCATTCAGCAGAGCAGGCAGCTGCGCGCTGTTAAAGAAGAACAGGTCGGCTGCGGAGTTGGGGTCTTCAATGACTTTGGCAACGGCCTCCTCTTCGGTGTAGGCCTGGAATGTCCAATGGATATTCCACAGGGGGTTGGCGGCGGCAAAGGCTTCGCACTGCTTTACCAGCCAGCCGTTGTTATTTTCTCCCAGCTCGCTCTGGGGCGCCCAAACGGTCAGGTCAATATCCCGCACCTGAGTGTCCTCGGTGGGAACATCAAAGTCATAGGTAACATCCATGGGGCTGGTTGCCGCCGTGGTGGATTCCTCTGCAGAATCGCCGCAGGCTGCCAGACCGAACACCAGCAGACACGCCATAAGCAATGCAAAAATTTTTTTCATTGTATTTTCCTCCAGAATCTATCTTATGTATTCGGCAATCATGGGAATACCCGCTTTTGCCGAAAAAAACAGCGAATATACGCTTTGCAGCGCAAGGGCTATTATACCCTGTCACTGGCAAAAAAGCAACATTTCTTGCCAAATTTTATGGGGTTTCCGGAATATTACAGGTTCTTCCCGCTTTCTTCGATCTTACGCAGGGTCCAGCTGTCAATTTCTGCTTTCAGCGCCTGCATATAGGGGGAAAATGTCACATTTTCCTTTCCGTAGCGCAGCTGCAGGTCATATTCCAGAGGCAGCCAGGTGGCAATATCCGACTCGTCATGCTGAATCAGGGCTTCCAGCTTATCCAGCGCCTTATAAATCTTTGCCTCCTGGGTCTGCTGGGCCTCCATTTCTGCCAGCAGAATCTGGAATTCCTCCCGGGTGACGGGGGGCAGCGTATCCACCCACCGGGAAAACAATGCTTCCTCCCTGTGGGTATGCTCCTCACTTTTTTCAAAGGCTGGAATATCTCCCGTAAACGCCTCTCCCAAATCGTGAATCAGGCACATGCGGGTGACCTTATCCATATCCGCTGTGGGAAATTCCTCTTTCAGCAGCATTGCCATCAGGGCAATGCGCCAGCTATGCTCCGCCACACTTTCCCGGCGGCCGGAGGAGGTATAGCAATGGCGGGTGGTGCATTTCAGCTTTTCCGCCACGGACAAAATTTGCAGCAATTCAGAGGGCTTCATAACATCGCTCCTTTATCAGCTTATATTCATTATAATCAGCTGCAGGAAGAAAATCAACGGCTGTTTCTACTGGACATTTTTCCAGAAAGCCTGTATAATAAACCCATAATCATATAGAACGGAGGTTTCCATATGAAGCTTAATTACAAACGCACCATTCTGGTAGGCTTTGCCTTTTTCCTCATCAGCGCTTTCTGGCAGGCCTACGACAGCACCATTGCTTTGACCCTTACCAACAAGTTCGGCATGAGCCAGACCTGGTCCGGTGTGATCATGGCGCTGGATAATATTCTGGCGCTGTTTATGCTGCCCCTGTTCGGCACGCTTTCCGACAAGCATAAGAGTAAATACGGCCGCCGCACCCCCTTTATCCGGCTGGGTACAGTGGTTGCTGCCGTAGCCATCGTTTGCCTTTCCTTTGTGGACAACTCCCAGCGCAATCTGCTGGCCGATGTTGCCACTGTGGATGATCCCGCTGCCCTGTCTGTTTTGTATGACGCAGAGTGCGAGACCGAACTCATGACCCCCGAGGGTGAGACCATCGTTCTTTCCAAAGAAATGGACAAGGCTGCCTTCACCGCCATTACCAGCAAGATCACCGATGAAAACGGCAAGCAGGTCAGCAATCCCGATTATGCCAAGTATGTGGTGCCTGCCCGGCAGGCCTATGCTGCGGATCAAACCGCTGCCAACTCCACACCTTTGATTTTGTTCATTGCCATTCTGCTGGTGATCCTCATTGCCATGGCAACCTTCCGCTCCCCGGCTGTGGCGCTGATGCCCGATGTGACCATCAAGCCTCTGCGCTCCAAGGCCAATGCCGTCATTAATCTGATGGGCACCGCAGGCGGTATTCTGATTCTGGTATTGGGCAAGGTATTTGCAACCTCCAGTGTGAAGAATGCCCTGATGAGCTATACCGCATTCTACGGCGTACTGGCCGCCGTTATGCTGGGCGCGCTGACCATTTTCCTCATCACTGTGAAGGAGCCCAAGTGGGCTGCTCAAATGCAGTCTGACTCCATCCGTTACGGCATCGAAGAAGACCCCAAGGATGAAAACGGCGAGACCAAACGGGGCCTGAGCAAAAGCGAGATCTTCTCCCTCATCTGTATTCTGGCTTCCGTTGCCCTGTGGTACTTCGGTTACAATGCCGTAACCTCCAAATACTCCGTGTATGCCCCCAATGTGCTGGGTAAGGACTACAACACCACCATGCTCATTGCTCAGGGCTTTGCCATTGTTGCCTATCTGCCCGCCGGTATGGTTGCATCCAAAATTGGCAGAAAGAAGACCATTCTGGGTGGCGTGGTCATGCTGGCCGCCGCCTTTGCCGCTGCTGCATTTATGCGTTCCACCAGCCCCGGCTGGATTATGAATGTGATGTTCGCTCTGGCAGGCGTTGCCTGGGCTACCATCAATGTCAACTCCTTCCCCATGGTGGTGGAGATGTGCAGCGGTGCCGACATCGGCAAGTACACCGGCTATTACTATACCGCTTCCATGGCCGCCCAGATCGTCACCCCTGTGCTGAGCGGTGCGCTGATGGATGCTACCGGCCGTATGACCATTTTGTTCCCCTATGCTGCCTGCTTTGCGGCATTGGCTTTTGTAACCATGTTCTTTGTTCGCCATGGTGATGTAAAACCCGCCGTAAAGAAGGGACTGGAAGCGCTTGATTCCGATGATTAAGGTGAAATTATG
>JAZRBJ010000028.1:0-1872 GCA_045635065.1 Faecousia sp.
CCCATACCGGCAATGAGGCCTGCGCCCATTGCCAAAAACAGCGTGCAGATCTCCTTTGCTGTGCCGGGAACAGAGCGGAAGCGGACAAGGCTGAACGCACCTGCCACCGCAACACCCGTTCCTACATTGCCGTTAACCAGCATTATTACAACGCAAACAACTGCAGGCAATAAGGCTAAGGTGATCACAAAGCTCTTGGTATAGCGGGTACGCTACATATAGCCAAAG
Organism: Faecousia sp.; assembly: GCA_045635065.1. Lineage (GTDB taxonomy): Bacteria > Bacillota > Clostridia > Oscillospirales > Oscillospiraceae > Faecousia. The sequence continues at coordinate 229 of JAZRBJ010000028.1, forward strand.
GCCATCACAAGGCCCAGAACAAGGGAACATCCCAGGCAGAGCAGAAAATCAGTCACACTGATAACTGTGGTCAAGTCTGTATCAAAAAGTCCACCAAATAAATTTTCAAGCATTGGTTGCTACCTCCAGCATATGATATGGGTTTGTTTTATGAGTATGGGGGAAAATCAGCATCCCATAAGCTGTTCCGTATTTGGAAAAGGATGCTTTATAGATTTTCTCTTTTGACAGCACCTGGGTCATCCATAACGGGATGCCACCGCTGCATTTGACCTCCATCAGCACTTTTCCTTCCGGAAGGATGGGTGTGCCGTATACATCGGAAGCCAAGGACAGATCCTCTTGCCTGCAAAGGATGTTATCATCAAAGGTTACGCGAAAATCAGACCCATCATTGCAATAGTATGCCTCTCGCTCATAAGAAAGAAAGACCGTAGGATGCAGAGTGCCGTACAGTTGCACAACATAATCGATTTCCTTTACGATCTGCGTGTGCTGCGTGCAATGTTTTTCTCCGGCCAGCCAGATGATTGCCTCCCGGTTCGGCAGGGCGATCCTGCGCTTATATACCACATCATTGTACTTTTTCTTAAGTTCCGCAAACACCATATCGTCAAGGCCTGCTTTTTGATAACTGCGTAAACGCAGCTTCTCTTTATAGGCCGGCTTTTCCATGGATCGACGGATCAGCAGGTAGGTGTCCGTATCGTAATATAGGTTACGGATGGTGGTTCTGCCGTATTTATCCAGGGTCATATGCGGCTGCATTGCCCGAAGCACGGTTTCTTTTTGCGCCAGCGTCAGCATATACTTTAGTTCATATCGCTTAAATACGGTTTGAACTGCCATAAAGAAACCTCCTGTACTGTGATGGACACATTGTACAGGAGGAAGCTTGAAGTTTGATTGAAGTCACAGATTATTTACTTTTCTCTCGATATGGGGAGATTTACGCGAAATTCTACCAGTTCGTTATAGCAAAGCACCTCGATGTGACCGTGGTGGGCAGCTACGATGGCCTTTGCAATGGCAAGGCCCAGGCCGTAATGCTTGTCCTCTCCACTTCGGGCAGGATCCATACGGTAGAATCGCTCAAAGATTTTGTCCCGGTGTTCCGTGGGGATCTCATCGCCGGTGTTGATGACAGAAAGCTCTGCAATACCATGATCCCCGGTCAGCGTCAGACGCACTTCACCGGCAGGTTTGCTGTGCCGAATCGCGTTATCCAGCAAAATAGATGTCAGCTGCTTCAGCTGGGCGCCATTGCCCTCTACGGCAATCCCACTTGTAATAACGGTGTTTAGTGCCAATTCTTTTTCAAAGGCAACACTCTCAAAAGGAAGCGTTTCACCGGCAACCAAACGGCTAAAGTCAACGCGCTCCATCTGGGGCATTACATTTTCCGTTCGGGCAAGATCTAAAAGCTGCCCCACCAGCATTCCCATGCGCTCATTTTCGTATTGAATATTTTGAAGCCATTGGTTGTCACCGATCTGCCGGGATAAAAGCTCTGCGTTGGCGCTGACCACGGAAACCGGAGTTTTCAGTTCGTGACCGGCATCGGAAATAAATTGCCGTTGCTTCTGATAGCTTTCTTCCAGAGGCGCAACGATCTTCTTTGCAAGGAACCGCGAAAGGAAGAAA
>JAZRBJ010000029.1:0-8600 GCA_045635065.1 Faecousia sp.
ATGGCTTTCGGCAACATGGGCGATGACTGCGGCACCGGTGTTGCTTTCACCCGTGACCCTGCTACCGGCGCTAAGGGCCTGATGGGTGAATTCCTGACCAATGCCCAGGGCGAAGACGTGGTTGCCGGCGTGCGTACTCCCATGCCCATCTCCGAAATGAAGGATAAGTTCCCCGAGGCTTTTGCTCAGTTTGAGAATGTTTGCTCCATCCTGGAGAACCACTATCGTGATATGCAGGACATGGAGTTCACTGTCGAGCATGGCAAGCTCTACATGCACCAGACTCGTAGCGGCAAGCGCACTCCCGCTGCCGCTCTCAAGACCGCATGCGACCTCGTTGACGAAGGCATGATCGACGAGAAGAAGGCTGTTGCCATGATCGAGCCCCGTAACCTGGACACCCTGCTGCATCCCCAGTTCGACACCGCTGCCCTGAAGGCTGCACAGCCCATCGGCAAGGCTCTGCCCGCTTCCCCCGGCGCTGCTGCCGGTAAGATCGTCTTCACCGCTGAAGACGCCAAGGAATGGGCTGCCCGTGGCGAGAAGGTCGTTCTGGTTCGTCTGGAGACTTCCCCCGAGGACATCGAGGGCATGATGGCCGCTCAGGGCATCCTGACCGTCCGCGGTGGTATGACCTCCCACGCAGCCGTTGTTGCCCGCGGTATGGGTACCTGCTGCGTTTCCGGCTGCACCGAGATCCACATGGACGAAGAGAACAAGCAGTTCACTCTGTCCGGTAAGACCTACCGCGAGGGCGACTTCCTGTCCCTGGATGGCTCCACCGGTAACATTTATGAGGGTCTGATCCCCACCAAGGATGCTGAGATTGCCGGCGAGTTCGGTCGCATCATGGCCTGGGCTGACCAATATCGCACTCTGAAGGTTCGCACCAATGCCGACTCCCCCCGTGATGCCAAGAAGGCTCGCGAGCTGGGCGCAGAAGGCATCGGCCTGTGCCGTACCGAGCATATGTTCTTCGAGGACGGCCGTATCGGACCCTTCCGTGAAATGATCTGCTCCGATACTGTTGAAGAGCGTGAGGCTGCTCTGGAGAAGATCCTGCCCATGCAGCAGGCTGACTTCGAGGGTCTGTACGAGGTTATGGAAGGCAACCCCGTTTGCATCCGTTTCCTGGATCCCCCTCTCCACGAGTTCGTTCCCACCGCCGAGGAAGACATTGCTACTCTGGCTGCTACCAAGGGCAAGACCGTTGATCAGATCAAGGCCATCATCGATTCCCTGCATGAGTTCAACCCCATGATGGGTCACCGTGGCTGCCGTCTGAGCGTCACCTATCCCGAGATCGCCGCTATGCAGACCAAGGCTGTCATTCGTGCAGCTATCGCTGTTGCTAAGCGTCATCCCGATTGGAACAATGTTCCCGAGATCATGATTCCTCTGGTTGGCGATGTGAAGGAGCTGAAGTTCGTTAAGGACGTGGTTGTCAAGACCGCTGACGCCGAGATCGCCGCTGCCGGTATCGAGCTGAAGTACGAAGTCGGCACCATGATCGAAATTCCCCGTGCTTGCCTGACCGCTGACCAGATCGCCAACGAGGCTGAGTTCTTCTGCTTCGGTACCAACGACCTGACCCAGATGACCTTCGGTTTCTCCCGTGACGACGCAGGCAAGTTCGTGAACGCCTACTACGACACCAAGATCTACGAGAACGATCCCTTTGCTAAGCTGGATCAGACCGGCGTTGGCATGCTGATGGAGCTGGCCGTTTCCAAGGCCAAGGCTACCGGCAAGCAGCTGCACTACGGCATCTGCGGCGAACACGGCGGCGACCCCATGAGCGTGGAGTTCTCCCACAAGATCGGCCTGGACTATGTGTCCTGCTCTCCCTTCCGTGTTCCCATCGCTCGTCTGGCTGCCGCCCAAGCGGCCATCGCAAACAAGTAATTGCAAGGCTTCAAATGTTTTAGGGTAATCCCACTGAGCGTCAAAAAACGCCGTTTGGGACAAAACTAAATATTCACTGGCGCAGCTCCTATCTTCATGGTAGGGGCTGCGTTTTTTATATGTACCCCTATATATTCTTGCTTTTTTCTGTTCCAATACTTGTGTCCATACCGTCGATTTTGGCGTTAATCTGCATTCAGCTTATGTTTGTTCATACTTAAGTTTGCTCATACAAAAGTAGGTAATTCCGCTGTAATTGCTGGTATTACACAGTTTTTTGACCACACAAGAGTCATTGCAAACATAAGTACTCGACGTCGTGCACACCGCCAAAACGACGTGCTACACCGGTAAAAACGCAAGTGAGAAAAAGGTAAAGACAGAATTTAGAAAAATTTTGATGCCATACCCAGGGTGGGAATATCAGAGTTTGTACTGCAGCAGGCTCTGGAGCCGTGTACCGGCACATTATAAAGTAAAACTATCTCCCTGCTGAAAAAATCGGCAGGGAGATTTTCTATAGTATTGCAAAATAACTATGTTTCTGATATAATAAATAAAAATGTATTGCGAGGAAAAAACATGTTTAAAGCCATAATAAGTTGTATTTTGTTTATTTTTGTAATTGGTATAGATGTTTATATTTGCCAAGATTTTCAACCTAAATATCTTGTTATGATAATTCCAATGACATTGTGGATGGGCGCTGTGGCATTTGCAAATATTAAAGCGTTTATTGATGACATTGTTACAAAAAAACACAATAAAAATAAAGGGAACAAAGACAATTTTGAAAAATGATGAAAATATGGATAATAAAATAAGTTTAAACGATGGCTTGTTTGATTTGAAAATAAATGAACAAATACCGCAATTTAGAAATATTTATAAAAAAGAATATGAACTTATTAGAGCAATTAAAACGCTATTTGATAAAGTATCACATAATTTTATTGGTCAAACTATAACAGAAAACGAGTTGTATCTTTCGACGGCAATAGTTGAATTAAATAAGCTGTTTCAATCTGCGGTAGTTTTGTTTGAAAGAGGGTTGCTTGAATCTGGCAATATAATTATTAGAAGTTGTTTAGAATTATCTTTTAAGATTATAGAATTGACAAAAAACGAAAATTTTGTTCATGATATGAAAAAAGAAGTCAATTCCGAAACGAGAAGCACTTTGAATATTATAAACGAAAAGAAATTATATAACCTTGTTCCTAAAGAAACTGTTGATGAGTTGTTAAGTAAACTGAATTTGAAAGAACCCAAGTTTAAGATAAATGCTATTCAATTAGCAGAAAAAAACGATTTGTTAGATGCGTACATCATATATAGACTTTATTGTAATGAAAGTCATCAATCTATGGCAACTTTAAGCGAAATACAAATATTCGATGCAGAAGGGGTTCGGCTAAATGGAAATTTAAGATTAGAAGACTTTTCGAAAACAATTTATATGCTAATTAGTGTTGTAGTAATTCCGTTTCCAACACTAATAGAAAAGTTTTCGGATTATGTCGAATTAAAAGAACAATATGAAGCATTGGCAGAAGATATTAAAAATACTTTTGAAAACAAAGATGTGTAATTATAATTTCCCTCTTTTGGTGATAGCACCACAGGCTGCTAAGCCTAAATAATTGGATTTATAAAGCAAAATTATCCCCACCGGTTTCGGTGGGGATTTTTTGCACCCGTTGCAAATGATGTTCCTTTTTGTTAAAATAAAGGAACATGGTGAGCAAAACGGAATGTCTGGCTAAAAAATTTTGCCAGACTATCAATTAAGCAGGTAATTTAAGGATTTAGGAGCAGGATATGAAGAATTTAAAAATAAAAAAGCCGAAAGAAAAATTGATTTCATGCGCATGGATCCTTGGTGCAATCTTGATCATGTATATTTTTAAAATTCCATGTCTGATCAAGTGGATATTTGGGATCGAATGTCCCGGTTGCGGGATCACCCGGGCGTATGTCAGCTTATTTCAGCTGGATTTGAAGCAGGCGTTTCAGTACAACCGTGTGTTTTGGGTGGTGCCGATCTGTTTTCTGTTTTATTTGTTTGACGGTCAGCTATTTAAAAGAAAATGGGTAAATATTGCGCTGGAAGGCAGCATGTATCTGCTGCTGATTCTAAATTGGATCTTCTTAAAGCTATAAAAAAGAGCCCCGATATACGGGGCTCTTTTGCGTAAATTAATCCTTGCAGAAGAAAACAATAGCGTCTTCCAAAGATGCCTTGTCAGCAGCTGCGAACTCCTCTTCGCTCATCTGCAGAATCTTGATGCCCATAATAATGCCCTTGATTTCATTAATAAGAGCAACAACGCCACAGGTGATAACACCGGAAATGATGGTGCATATGCCCTTCTTAGCATTGCCGTTCAAGAAATAGGGGATACCGTATCCGTTCAGCAGAATCGTCAGAATGCCATAAGTAACCTTATTCATGATGAATCCTCCTTTCCCCTTTTTTTTTAGTATATATGTATTTCGACAGAAAGTCAATAGTTCCCTGGAGACGGACGCCCGTTTTTATTTGCAATTCTGTTAATTATAGGTTATTATATTTGTACCGAATGTAAGGGGTGATAAAATGAACTTTTGTTACGATAAAACCAAGCTCTCAACTAAGGTCTTTGATTTCCTTTATGGCTGTTCCATGCACGACGCCATTTTGCAACAGGCGTTTAAAGGGGAAAAAGCCTGGGTTGGAAAAGTAGAACAGGCAAAACCGTTCCTGCGCAAATATATCACTTACATAGTAGAGAATCGCTTTTCTTCCCAAGGCGATCATGATGCGCAATTTCTGGAAATAGCGGATAATCTTTGCAAGGAAATCAATTCCCACAGGCCGAAGGACGCCGCAGATGTGTTCAGTTTTGGAAATGCGCAAAAGCTTATTAATATTGCAGCCAAGCACGCCTACAGTGTTTGTTATTGGGAGCCTCACTTGCGAGAAAATTTCCGCTATTGCCACTGTCCGTTAGACTCCATAATGCTCCAAAAAGTATGGAAATTATATAAAGAAAAATTTGGCAACCAGGCACGAAAAAACGCGCTGGAAAGCGTCGATGCTTTCTGCAAAGCATGGGGCAACGAAGGTCAGACCGGAGCTGACCAGCCCCCTATTTGCGATTATCCGGAAAGATATCTTAAATTCCAACAAGCAATCAAAACCATCATAGGAGAAGGAGATTTGTATCCTATCGAATTTGATTATCTGATTTGGTAATCAAATTCTCTTTTCCGCATTTTAAGCCGCAGCCCCATTTGTCACAGCGCCGGTTGTCGTTTGTCCCCGCACAAATGTGTTATCGTGAAAAACAGCAATTGACAAACTCTGCCGAATTATGGTAAAAACAAGGGGAAGAATCTGTTTCTTCGCAAAATAAAGAAAAGAGGTAATGTATATGTACAAACGCATGTCCGGTCTTAAGTTCTGGATCCTCAGCATCTTTACCCTTGGCATCTATGGTCTTGCCATGTGGTGCAGAATGACCAACAACCTCAACGCCATGGCTACGAAGGTTGGCGAGAAGAACATCCGTGGCTTTATTGGCGCAATTCTGCTGGGCTTCATCACCTTCGGCATTGTTCCCTTCGTGTGGACCTGCAAGTTCTATGGCTTGGCTGCCCGCTTAAACAGAAAAGCTTCTGCCGGCGTTTCTCCTTCCGGTGGCTTCTGGATGTTCATCGTCAGCTGCATCCCCATCGTCAGCTTCTTCTGGATGGCTAAGATGAACAACAAGCTCATTGATGCCTACGAAAACATGGAATAAACCTCTACATATCAGACACCCCGGTGCATAAGCACCGGGGTGTCTGAGTCTGTCAAAAAATTATTTGGAAGAGGACAGCTTAATGAAGCCAAATGCACAAACGGCATTGGCCAAAACAAACAGCAGACTGGCAACCATATTGCACAGATTGACGGTCATGTTACGCAGCACGATAATAAAGCGCGCGCCGCTAAACAGATTCTTGAACAGGTACACCAGGCTGGACAGCAGATCGCTGCCGGAAACGGCGTTAGCCATCATAACGATGCTGCCGTACTCACCCTGCGCCAATGCATAAATTGCCATAACGCAAGCGCTAAGCAGCTGAATGCCCACAAAAGCCGCCCCCACAATAAAGAGGATCTTGGCATATTTTATCTTATTGGTGTTGTCGTCTACCAGGAACAGGCAGGCAGGCAGCAGCAGACCGGGCAGCAGCCAATACATGGATCCCAGGAAACCGCTGGTCAGGCTTCGGATTGCAGACTCCAAACCATAGCGCGTCTGAATCAGGGAGACCAGACTTGCAAAACCCAGAATCAGCACAGCCAGAACCAAAAGGATCACAGCAATCACCGCCAGATTCTTTGGGGCCAACAATGCCTTAAAGGAGAATTTTTTCTTTTCAACTTGTTCGCTCATGGTAACTACCTCCAATTTTATTTGTGGATAAAATTATTATATCTTCTTAACCAAATATTGTCAACAGCCGCCCCCGTTTCCTTGCCTGTAAAATTCATTGCAAAAACACTTTGTATGTGCTATATTGAAAGTGAGGAAAATTTTAGAATGCTAAGGAGGAAAAACAAATGAAATTTCGTAGCATCATTGCATTGATCTTGAGTGCGCTTGTTTTGTTGGGTCTGGTAGGCTGCGGCGCCACCGCAGACAAGGCCACCGGCAACGGAAGCGCCAGCAACCGCTATGACAGCGAAATCGTTCAGGAATCTGTTGCCGGAAGCGAAGAAAATGCTGTTGCCTTACCGGAAAACCGGAAGCTGATTCAGACGGTTCGTATGAATGTGGAAACAGAAGACCTGGACGCCGTCCTGCAGCAGGTAAACAGCCGCATTGCAGAACTGGGCGGCTACATCGAATCCTCCAATATTCAAAATGGCAGCCTTTATAGCGGTCGCAGATACCGCAACGCAACCATTACCGCCCGGATTCCTGCCCAGGACCTGAACACCTTTGTGGACAAAGTCGGAGAGGTCACCAACATTGTTTCCTCCCGGAAAACCGTAGAGGATGTGACCCTGAGCTATGTGGCAACGGAAAGCCGCATGAAGGCTTTGCAGACGGAGGAGGCACGGCTGCTGGAGCTGCTGGCGCAAGCAGAAACCATGGACGACCTGCTCACCGTGGAAAGCCGCCTAACCGATGTGCGCACAGAACTGGAACAGGTAACCTCCGCCCTGCGGGTATTTGACAACCAGGTGGACTACGCCACCGTTTATCTGGACATCAGCGAGGTAAAAGAATACACAGAAGTAACCGAACCGGAGACCCTGTGGGAGCGAATCAGCACCGGCTTCCTGAAGAGTTTGAAGGGTGTTGGCAACTTCCTAAAGGAGCTGTTTGTATTCTTAATTGTGGCAAGTCCCTACTTTGTTCTGATTGCGGTAATCGTGTTTGTGGTAGTGTTCATCATTCGCACCGGCATCCGCAGAAAGAAGAAAAAGCTTGCAAAAAAGAACGCCTCCGACAACAAATAAGAGTTTGCTTTCTATGAAAAAATGTTTGCTCATCTTGCTTTTGCTTCTCCTGTGCCTTGCCCTTTGCGCCTGCGGTAAAAAAGAACACCAAATTACGGCCTATGTGAACGAAAGCCTGTCGGATGCAGAGGCAAAGGCGCTCGGCACAAAAATCAATCAGCTTCCCGAAGTACAACAGACACAGTTTATTTCCAGAGAATCCGCCTTGGAATCCTTTATCGGGGATATGGAGGACGCTTCCGCCTTTTCAAGCATCGGCGCAACTTACCTCCGCCACCGATATGAGATCACCGTTCTGACCTCGGATATAGACGCTGTGGTTGCCCAATTAGAAGCCATTCCGGGAATCGTCAAGGTAACCTACCCTAGTGATTCCTTGCTATTTTCCCTTTGGCTTCAAAAGCTTATCACCGGTAAATAACCGCTCCTTTAACCCCCGCCCAATGGGCGGGGGTTTCTTGTAACGGTTTGGGGTTGCGAGTTTTGTCGAATTGTGTTATACTGGATAAAATGTTACCTTTTGGAGGCATCGGTAACCATGGCAACAAAGCAGGAAACGAAACAACAAAACACTTCCAAAACCAAGGTGCGGGATGTAAACGGCTTCGTTTTGACCGTGGTGTATCACATGGTCAAAATCTATCTCTTCTTCTGCGGTGTGCGGATCAAGGCTGTCAACAAAGCGGGCAGGCCGGTAACCCCCTCCATCATTCTGTGTAATCACGGCTCCTTTATGGACTTTATTTATGCCGCCGCCTGCGCCAGGAAATTCAAGCCCAATGTCATCGTGGCAAGGCTGTATTTTTACCACAATTTTTTAGGCGGTCTGCTGCGCACTTTGGGTGCATTTCCCAAGAGCATGTTTGCGGCCGATCTGGAAAACGCCAAGAATTGCCTGACTGTTCTTAAGGAAAAAAACCATATCATTATGATGCCGGAGGCACGGCTTTCCACCACCGGCCGTTTTGAGGACATTCAGGAAACCACTTATGGCTTCGTAAAAAAATCCGGTGTTGCCGTCTACACCATTAAAATCTCCGGCGATTATCTTGCCAACCCCAAATGGGGCAAAGGCTTGCGCCGTGGTTCTCTGGTAGAGGCGGAAATGGATCTTCTTTATACGGCAGAGCAAGTGCAGGACCTCTCCCTCGATGAATTAAAACAGGGCATTGAGCAGCGCTTGACCTACAACGAG
>JAZRBJ010000030.1:0-11671 GCA_045635065.1 Faecousia sp.
CGCCCTTTCGAGTCCCTTGGTGTATAAAAAATTCCAGACACCCCAAAGGGGTATCTGGAATTTTTGGTACGATTGTTCTTATAGGACTTGGAAAAAAGCCTTGAAAATCAATGGTTTTTCAGTCAATAAACAGTACTTATCTTACGACACTAGTTATAACCTACATTAACCGCTCAATATTTCCTCCCATATTTTGCAGGAATTTACTCTAATTCCTCTATAATTTGAACATCTCCCAGGCTGTAATACCGCAAAGTACCACTTAACTTGTATCGCTTTCCTTCTTGCAGATTATAGTGTAATGCAACCTGTAATTCTTCAAGAATGTCCCAACGATCGTCTTCCCAATACCCCTTTAGAGCAATCTTTTCGTCAAGTACAAATGTCATATTATCTTTCATATATCCTGTAACTATAACATCTGGGGTATATGTATCATATCTGTTTTCTGGTAGTACGCCCGCCTGATCCATTTTTTGTTGTTCTAACTCTTCTTTTGATAATATAGGAACAATGATGGGGATAATTTCCTCTTTAAAGTAGTTGCATTTCTTGCAAGTAAATTTCTTTATGCCTTCAGATGATTCTGTTGCTTCTTTTGTAATCACTCCTGCGCCATATGTGTGCGTTTCGGTTTGTTTATCTCCGCAACTGCAGTATCTTACGTGATTTGCTGCAGAATTAGATTGCCATTCGCCATAGCTATGCGCATGTGTTGTCGCGGGGGTATATGTCGGATACGATGTTTCCTGTTGAGTGTAATCCGGTTGTGTTGTAACTGGCTCGGTTTGAGAAGGTTGGATGGATTCTGATGGGATTTCACTGCTGTTGCTCTGATCATGCATCACACTATCCTTGTGCGCATATTTGTTAACTTGTTTTCCAGAATAGTGGCCGTTCTCGTCATATGACTTTATTTCAATTAAATTGCTATTCTCATCGTAACTATATGCCTTATTTTTGCCACTTGAGTCTTTTTGCTGGATAGGCCGTCCATATCTATCATACTCGTATGTATATGTGGTAGATGAATAATTTTGCAGATCTCCTGATTTGGAATATGTAAGCCATTCGTTTTTAACTAGATTTCCGTCCGTATTGTAGGTAGATTCTATATGATGTCTATAACTATCGGTGTAGACGATACTTTTAGTTAATCTACCGTTTGAATCATAGAACTGTGTTTCAACCGGCATGCCATTATTGTCATACTCCGACAAAGCAAAACCACCATTTTCGTACATGTGATATTCGTCTGTTCCCTCTATTAATTCGCCATCTACACTAATCCCACTATGGTATCTTTTACTAAGTTGGTTGTTTGCATTATACTTGTAAGTAAAATAGGTAAATGCAGGAGAAACATATGGGATATTATATTCTTTGCATTGCAATACTACAGATTGACTTAAATATACGCAAAACGAGTGTATAAGTTGATTGCCATATATGTCGTAGGTATAGTTGTATAGTAATGTTTCCTCGTCATTTTTGTCGTAATATATTGATGTTATAAGACGATAATCCTTTGATTTGTCATTTGGATTTGTTTCAAATTCAGTGCTATTTGTTTCTGTTGACTCAGTTGCGTCAATTACTTGAGTTGGAGTATCGGTCATGGACTGAGATTGGCAACCAATCAGACATGCTAGCAGGCATAGTGCTAAGCCCAACGCTAAAAATCTCTTCATATTCATTTCTCCTAATAATAAAAAGTGCGCAGCCGAAGCTGCGCACGAAAAACGCACAGCCCCATTTGCTGCGACACAAACTTCACTCCCTGTATAGGTATGCGAAAACGGGCATGCATTTTTACCTAAATAAAAATACACACCTATAAAGAGAGTTATTCAGTTTGTGTCGCAAGAATATTTTACATCATATAACAATAATTATCAAGTATTTTGTTGCAGAAAAAATGCTCCCTTGTGTAAAGGGAGCTGTCAGCCGAACAGGCTGACTGAGGGATTCTTGTGCAGCATAGCTGCGCGGTATACTGGCGGGACTCGATGCAATTTGCTGTAAGAGCAGAAACAAGCAAGCCGGCACCCCTACGGGATGCAGTCTTGCTTGTTTGGACTCTCCCACGGGCTAAAAATTGCTCGCCAGCTCTCAATTTTTACACCAGTCTGCGGACTGGTGCCGCCCTTTCGAGTCCCTTGGTGTATAAAAAATTCCAGACACCCCAAAGGGGTATCTGGAATTTTTGGTACGATTGTTCTTATAGGACTTGGAAAAAAGCCTTGAAAATCAACGGTTTCTGGAATCCGGGAAGTTCATATTCCATCCACATCCGTACCGGATGCGTCTGGAATATGAAGGACTCTCCCACGGGCTAAAATTGCTTGCCAGCTCTCAATTTTTACACCAGTCTGCGGACTGGTGCCGCCCTTTCGAGTCCCTTCCTCTGCAAAATTAAACAGGATATCCCGGATGGGATATCCTGTTTAATGGTACGCCGAAAGGGACTCGAACCCCCGACCTACTGATTCGTAGTCAGTCACTCTATCCAACTGAGCTATCGGCGCATGCATCTTTAATGTGCCAAAGTATAATAGCACACACATTGTAAAAATGCAAGCCTTTTTTTCACATATTGGCAAAAAAAATATAGATGAGATTTGAAAGGGCATTTTACCCTTGTTGACAGCAGTGAAACCTGTGTGTAAAATGACAGTGAGGTGAGAGTGTGGAAAAACTGTTTTCGAAGCTTCCCGATGCTTTGCTTTCTTGGTACGCTGCGAATAAACGCCAACTTCCGTGGCGCGAGGATAAACAGCCCTATCATGTGTGGCTTTCTGAAATCATGCTGCAGCAGACCAGGGTTGAAGCGGTAAGGGAATACTATATCCTGTTCATAAATGAATTGCCCACAGTTGAAGCCTTGGCAAAATGCGAGGATGATAAGCTCAACAAACTTTGGGAGGGCTTGGGATATTACAGCCGTGTGCGAAATTTAAAAAAAGCAGCGCAAATCATTACGGATCAATACGCAGGAAAATTTCCTGAAGAATACGATCAGATTTTGGCGCTTCCGGGAATTGGAGAATACACTGCCGGCGCTATCTGCTCCATTTGTTTTGATCAGCCTGTTCCTGCGGTGGACGGCAATGTTTTGCGTGTGATTGCAAGAATTACAGATGATGGAACATTTATTGATTTGCCCGCATATAAAAAACAGGTAAGGCAGCAGTTAAAAAAGATTTATCCTTTGCAAGCGGGGGATTTTACCCAGGCGTTGATGGAATTAGGCGCTACTGTTTGTGGCCCGAATCGAAAACCGGATTGCGAAAATTGTCCCTGTAAGGATTTTTGCCTTGGCTATGCCCGGGGAACAGTGGAGAAATTACCTGTTAAACGGCCAAAGAAAAGCCGGCGGGAGGAAACAAAAACCGTTTTGATCATCGGCTGTGAAGGAAAGTATGCTTTGGTAAAGCGTCCGAATAAAGGATTGCTGGCCGGACTTTGGCAGTTTCCCGATGCGCCGGGGCTTTTAGATGCGCAGCAAGCGCTTTCTGCGGTGGAGGCTTTGGGGCTTCAGCCAAAGCAGATTCTTCGGCAGACAGAACGAACGCACATTTTTACCCATGTTCAATGGAATATGCGGGGATTTTATGTGGAGGTATTTGAGCTGGCAGGTGATCTGACCTGGCTGGATGTTTGTGAAATTGAGGAAAAAGTTGCGTTGCCAACGGCTTATCGACAGTTTTGGGATTAAAAATGCGGCGGATTTATCCGTCGCATTTTCTTATATTGCACAGTTCGGAAAGTAGCGCATAAACTGTCCTATAAGCGTATCTGCTTATTTTCATTGAGGAGGTATTACCATGTCGGATAATTGCCAGGAAACTGTGCGTTGCAGACCGGAAGATCTGCAGGAGGCACTTTCTATCCACACCCGGAAAATTACGGACAGCTGCAGAGATAAGGATTGCATTGAGGATTTGCGTGTGTATTTGACCACGGGGTCTCAGGCAGTTTTGGATACGGCAGCAGGCGCTAAGGTTCGCTGCGCCGATCTGCTGTATACCTATATCGATGTGGAGCCGGTGGCCTTTGACCGTAACCGTTACTGCATTGATGTTACATTCTTCTACCGTATTCTGGCAGATGCTACTGTAGGGGCAGGCAGACCGGCCTGTCTGTATGGCCTTGCAGTATTTTCCAAACGGGCCGTGCTCTGCGGGGAGGACAGCCGCACCCACATTTTCAGCAGTGACACCAGATTGCATGAGTCTGACGGCATCAGCATTTACCATGCCAACCGCCCCACAGCTGTTGTGGAGGTGCTGGATCCTATGGTGCTTAGCTCCAAGGTTAAGGAAGTGTGCGATTGCACCTGCAAGGACCCCGGAACAGTTCAAATTCCTTCCTATATTCGCGCCATGTTTGATGAGGATCTGGTGCTTGCCGGTGACCGCCGCAGATTGTTTGTAACCTTGGGACAGTTCTCTGTTATTCGCCTGGAGCGCTCGGCACAGTTGGTGGTTCCTGTTTTGGATTACAGCATTCCCACTAAGGAATGCTGCGATACACCGGGCTGCTCTGAGGATCCCTGCGAAATGTTCAGCAGAATTCCTTTCCCGACAGAACAGTTTGCGCCCAGAAATTGCGATCAGACCTGTGACCAGGGTTGCCCCTATAGAACGACCTAAAAAATATCCCCCGGATTTCCGGGGGATTTATTTATACCTGACGCATCAGGCGTCTTCTTGCGATGTTGATGGGGCCCTCTGTCATGTGGTTCATCCAGGCAAGGCTCTTTCCGCAGCCGAAAGCAACGCAGGACTCCGGGTTATCTGCTACGGAACAGGCGATTCCTGTTCGTTCCTGCAACAGCAGATCCATGCCCCAGATTTGACTGCCGCCGCCGGTGAGAGTAATGCCGTTTTGCGCAATGTCACCCACCAGCTCGGGGGAGGTTTCTTCCAAAACAGATTGTACTTCGTCAGCAATCTGACGGGCAGGACGGCGCAGGGCTTCGTATATCTGGGAGGACATGACGGTCAGCTCCCGGGGCATTCCGGTTTTGGCGTCACGACCCTTTACGACCATGCTGACATCCTGAGGGCGCAGACAGACACAGCCGATTTGCATTTTAATCTCCTCAGCGGTGACCTGACCGATTACAACGCCGAAATTGCGGCGGATGTAGCGGGCAATGGCTTCGTCAAAGGCATCACCGGCAACCTCCAGAGAGGAGGACACAGCCACGCCGTTCATGGAAAGCACGGCAACATCCGTTGTGCCGCCGCCAATATCCACAACCATGTGTCCGTTAGGGCCTTGAATGTCCAGACCGGCACCCAGGGCAGCGGCAAGGGGTTCTTCAATCAGATATACACGGCGGGCGCCGGCCTCAATGGCGGCGTTGATCACAGTGCGTTCTTCCACTTCGGTGACACCGCTGGGAACACAAATGACCACTCTTGGCTTGGAAGTAAAAATAGTGGATTTGGTGGCATTGCGGAACAGCTGGGTCAGCAACTTAACGGTCATCTCGTGGTCGGAGATCACACCGACCTTCAAAGGACGGACAGCCACCACATTACCGGGGGTTCTGCCCAGCATATTTCTGGCAGCAGCGCCCACCTGAAGAATTCTGCCGGTATTCTTATCCATGGCGACTACAGAGGGTTCACGGACAACAACACCTTTTCCTTCCACATAGATTAATACATTGGAAGTACCCAGATCCACACCCAGGTCATTGGAGAAAAATTTCATAAATTCACCTACTGTTTCTTTTGTTGATGGGAAGCGACTGCAACAGCGGCGCAGTGAACTTCTTTTGCGCCTGCGGTAAGCAGGACTCTGGCGCATTCGCCGGCAGTTGCGCCGGTGGTGATGATGTCATCCAGAAGGAGAACACGCTTGCCCTCCAGAGCTTGGGGATTAATCGCCCGATATGCGCCAAGAACATTGGCTCTTCTGCGGGAAGCATCACCCAGGCGGGATTGGGGCGGATTGTTGCGAACCTTTTTCAAGGTAGGCACAGGGGCAACGCCCAGCTCCGCTGCGACTGTTTGAGCAATGAGGTACACCTGGTCATAGCCCCGGCGCCATTTGCGCAGCCTGCTGATAGGCACCCAAGTGAGGATGTCAAAATCCGGAAGTTCCCGCTGCAGCTTCATAGCCAGCATTGCACCATAGACTTTACTGTAGCTGCGGGCATTGGAAAACTTGAAACGCAGCAGGCTGCCGCGTACCTTTTCCTCATAATACCACAAAGCGCACCACTTGGCAAGATAGGGAAGCTTAATAGTTGTACTTGGATGTTCCTGAACTTCTGTGCGACAGCTGTGGCACAAATCAGTTTCGTCGTCCTGCAATACCTTTTTGCAAAGAATACATTTGGGCGGAAACAGGAGATTGTGGATTTTATGTATTAATCGCATTGGGTTTTTCCTTGAAGTCGAAGTTTAAGGCCGGAATAGCGTCTGCCCACTTTTGCGTTCTGGGTCATGGCGGCTATCGTATCTTCCCGGCCAACAATAATCAGTAGTTCCTTGGCGCGGGTGATAGCGGTGTACAGCACACTTCTGCTGAGCAAATAGGGAGAGCCGTTCCAGGTGGACAGGATGACTGCCCGGTATTCGTTGCCCTGGCTTTTGTGTACGGTCATGGCATAGGCGGGCTCCAGCTCATTGAGTTGGGTGAAATCATATTCCGCTTCCCGGTCGTCAAAAACCACCCGGAGGGATTCCGTTTGGGGAGAAATGGATATAATTACACCGATGTCACCGTTAAAAATGCCGGTGCCCACAGTAGAATCGTCACAGGCTTTCCACACAATATCATAATTGTTGCGGATTTGCATTACCCGGTCACCTTCCCGGAAGGTGAATTCACCGAATTTTCGTTCCTTTTTCGTGGGCGCAGGGGGATTCAAACAGCTTTGCAAAAGATTGTTTAAACTCCAGGTGCCAACACCGCCTTTGCGGGTGGGTGTAAGGACTTGTATCTGGTCGGAGGGAATGCCCATATTTTGGGGGAGACGGGTTTGACAAAGCCCCGCAATGGTTTGCGCTATCTGCTCTTCCGATTGACAGGGCAGGAAGAAAAAGTCATTGCTGCGGTCACGCAGCTGGGGCATTTCTCCGTTGTTGACCCGGTGGGCATTCATAACAATTAAGCTTTCCTGGGCTTGACGGAAGATTTCCGTTAGTCGCACGCAGGGCAGCATACCGCTGCGCAGACAGTCTGCAAAGGGAAAGCCGGGGCCTACCGGCGGCAGCTGATCCGGATCACCCACCAGGACAAGCCGTTTTCCTTTGGGTATGGCATGAAGCAAACTGCTAAGCAGCTGAATATCCACCATGGACATTTCATCAATAATGATAACATCAGCCTTAAGAGGATTGTCCTCGTCCCGGGAGAAGAACATCTTTCCTGTATGGGGATCGATGCCTGCTTCCAGGAGTCTGTGAATGGTAGAGGCATCATCTCCTGCGACTTCTGCCAGACGCTTGGCGGCACGGCCTGTAGGGGCAGCCAGAACACAGCGCAGCTGCATTTGAGAAAGCAGGGACAGAATGCCCTTCAGAATGGTTGTCTTACCGGTTCCCGGGCCACCGGTGATCAGCAATAGACCGGTGGTGGCGGCAGATTCAATGGCATTCTTTTGCTGAGCAGAATAAGTGATGCCGCTTTCTGTTTCCGCCCGGCGCAATAAAGTTTTTAATGTAGAAGGGGCAGGGAAGTGACTGCCGGCAAAATCCAGAAGCCGTTGGGCGGTATAGGTTTCGGCTTCATAAAGCTCCGGTAAATATACAATGGTAATGTCTGCCAGGGTGTCTCTTACAAGCCGGTCAACACTCAGCAGCCGGTTGATACCGGCAGTAATGTTATTTTCGTCAACACTCAGAAGCTGGGCGGTGGCAGAACAAAGCTTGTTTTCCGGCAGAAAACTGTGGCCTGCGGTGAGGTTATAGCGCAGTTCAAAGAGAATGCCGGCCTCAATACGCCGGGGGTCATTTCCATCCACGCCCAGAGAAATGGCAAACCGGTCAACCGCACCGAAGGGTGCTTCCAGACCGTCCTCCATCAGCAGATAGGGATCCTCGTAAATTAACTCCATGGCGCTTTCACCGTAGAGCTTATAGACCCGAACTGCCAACTCCGACGGTAATTGATGCAGAGCAAAAAACTCCATAAGCTGACGCATACCTACCTGCAGGCGGAATTCTTCTCCCATAGCCTTTGCTTTGGCGGGGGAAATGCCGGAAACCTCCGCCAGACGGTGGGGTTCCCGTTCCATGATCTGCAGTGTGTTGTCACCGAATTTTTTTACGATTCGGGTGGCGGTTACAGGACCGATGCCCTTGATCACCCGGGAGGAGAGATACCGCAGGATTTCGTTTGCGGTGCGGGGCATAAGCCGCTCCAAAAATTCCGCCTCAAATTGACGGCCAAAGCTGGGATGATTACTCCATTTTCCCGTAACCATCAGCCGTTCGCCCAAGGAGGGAAGGGGAA
Source organism: Faecousia sp. (assembly GCA_045635065.1). GTDB lineage: Bacteria > Bacillota > Clostridia > Oscillospirales > Oscillospiraceae > Faecousia. The sequence goes on from JAZRBJ010000030.1 coordinate 8,479, forward strand.
TCGTACCGACCACAGTTGCGGAAGAACCGTCATCAGATTGCAGCCGCAGAACAGCATATCCGTTGTCGTAATTCTGATACACAATACCGCTGATGGTGCCTTGCAGAATTTCCAGTTCGGGCTGTGGCATAAGATCCCTCCTTCTTGCAAAATTTTTATTTTTAAGTTTACTACATTTTCCGTAAAATGAAAAGAGATTTGAAAAATTTTTTTAGGAAAAACTATCATCGTATCAGTCTCGACAGAAGGATAGAAATAAATGGTAAAAAAATGAAAATACTGCTTGCATTAACAGAGGCTAAAGGGTATAATAAATTAATGGAAAATGGGGAGTGTGGTCAAAATCGTGAAAGACATTAGTTTGCTTACATGGCTGACGCAGCTTGGACTTTCGGTTGCCTTGCCTTTGTGCGGTTTTGTGTTTTTGGCGGTTTGGCTGCGTAACTACTTTGACTTGGGTAATTGGGTAGTTTTTGTAGGTGCTGGTTTGGGACTTTACTGTTCCGCAACCGGCTTTCTTTCCACACTTCGCGCTCTGTCAAAAATGGCTGAGGAAAAAGAAACACATTCGGTTTCTTTTAATGAACACCGGTAATACGGGAGGAATTATGGACCAGCGTAAGGTTGTATTGCGGGAAAGCGCTGTAATGGCTGTGGGAGAATTGATTTGCTCGGCCCTTACGGTTGCTGTTTTTGCCGCATTGGGCTATTTTAAAATGAATGTGCTTTGGGGTGTCCTTACGGGCAGTCTGATTATGATAGCCAATTATTTTTTCATGGCGGTTACCATCAATTTGGCTTCCGATAAGGCGGAGGCAGGACAGGTGAAGCAGGCCCAGAACATGGTTCAGATTTCTTCTGCTGTTCGCTTGCTTTGCATGGGTGCGGCATTGGTGCTGGGTATTAAGCTGGGTGCAAATGTCATTGCTTTACTGCTTCCTCTGGCATTTTTTCGCCCCATACTGATGGTGTGGGAGTTTTTCAGAAAGAAGGGTGATTGATGGACGGAATTGAAGTAAGCGGCGCGCAAACACTATTCTATATCGGTCCTGTGGCAATTACCCAGACCATTCTTTCCCTGGTTGTGGTTAACAGTATTTTGCTGTTGCTTGGAATTCTATTAGGCCGAAACCTGAAAAAACGCCCCGGAAAGCTTCAAGTTCTTACGGAAAAAGGCGTGGATATGCTTACCAATCTGGTGGTGGATACCATGGGTGAGCATAATATTGGCTGGGTGCCCTATATCGGCACGATTTTTCTCTCGTCAATTTTTGGTAGTTTGATAGGTCTTACGGGATTTCTCCGTTCCACTACGGCGGATTTGGCGGTAGTTCTTACCTGGGCAATTATGACCAGTGTGATTATCTGGTACCATTCCATTAAGCACAACGGATTTCTGGGGTGGCTCAAGGGCTTTACAGAGCCAATTGCGGTTATGACACCTATGAACATTATATCGGAAATTGCTCAGCCTTTGGCAATGGCATTCCGTCATTTTGGTAATGTGGCAGGTGGCAGCATTATTACTATGATTATCTATACTGCCTTGGCCTTGGCATCCACAGCGCTTATGAATGCTATTTCAGCTACTGTGGCAATGCCTGTGATATTGTTGATGTTGGGGGTGTTGTTACTGGCACTTCCCGTGTGCAGAGAGAAACTGTACGGTAAAATTTCCGGACCTGCCTTTATGGTGCTGAGTGTTATGGGATTTTTAACCTACTTTAATCTGCTTGGCGGTGTGGAGATTCCCATTTTGCAATTTGGTATTCCCGCTGTTTTGAGTGTGTATTTTGACTTATTCTCCGGTTTTGTGCAGGCATTTGTTTTTAGCTTGCTAAGCATGGTATATATTGCCGGTGCATGCCCAGCGCCGGAACAGTAAGAATAGATCAAAGAATGAATTTTTGAAAAACCATTTAGGAGGAAATAAATATGAATGAAGCTATTATGATCGCTGCGAAAGCAATTGGTGCAGCCCTATGTATGGGTATCGGTGCTATTGGCCCCGCTCTCGGTGAAGGTAACGCCGTGGGTAAGGCATTGGAGGGCATGGCCCGTCAGCCCGAAACTTCCGGCACTTTGCGTACCAACATGATTTTGAGTTGAGCAATTACTGGGACCACAGGTATTTACTCCCTGGTTATTGCGCTGCTGATCCTGTTTGCCATCTGATCAGCTCTTTCCCAAAGAACGAAAAAGGAGTTTGAACTGTGGGACCGGGAGAATTTCTTAACATTAACTTTTTCACGGCCTTGTTCACCTTGCTGAATACCATTGCGCTGTTTTTAGTGTTGAAAAAGAAACTGTTTAAACCGGTGATGGATATGATCCGCAGCCGGCAGCAGGAAATAGATGACATGTATTCTGAAGCGGATAAAGCTAAAACAGAGGCAGCTGTGATGGAGGCGGATTATCGTCAGAAGTTGGCGGTTGCAGCTGAAACCAGTGAACGAATTGTCAAGGAAGCTGTGATTCGCGGACAGGCTAGGGAAGACGAGATTGTTACCCAGGCTAAGGCGGAAGCAGCTGCTATTATGAACAAGGCTGCGGCGGATATTGCCCAGGAAAAGAAGAAGGCCATCAATGATGCCAAGGATGAAATTTCCGAGATGGCTATGGCGATTGCCGGTAAGGTAGTAGGCCGTACGCTGAATGCGGAAGATCAGGCACAGCTGGTGGACCATTTCATCAATGAATTGGGTGAACAGGCATGACAAGTGTCGGAACGGTTTATGCCCAGGCCCTGTATTCCTTGGCGAAGGACGAGGAATGCAGCGAGGCCATTCTGAAAGAACTGGCTGCCCTGCAGGAAAGCTTCGCTGCAGAGCCGGACTTTCTGCGGCTTCTGGCCGCCCCTAACCTGTCCAAGGAAGAACGCTGCCAGATCGTGGACAGCAGCTTCCGGGGAAAGGTCCATCCCTATGTGCTGAATTTTATGAAGATTCTCACAGAAAAGGGATATACCCGCCATTTTGCCGATTGCGCCAAGGCCTATCGGCAGAGCTATAACCAGGATCATGGCATCCTGGAGGTAACCGCGGTGACGGCCATCGCTCTGAAGGCTGAGCAGGCTGCCCGCCTTACGGAAAAACTGGCAAAGGTCACCGGCAAGACCATCGATCTTTGCAACCGGGTGGACCCCGCCGTGCTGGGCGGCGTGCGCCTGGACTATGACGGCAAGCGTCTGGAC
>JAZRBJ010000031.1:0-9449 GCA_045635065.1 Faecousia sp.
GCGGGATTCTGTGGCATTGGGAACACAACGGAAGCCCAGAGGCTCATAGAGGTTTGCTGCAAAGATCGCGCCCTTTTCTGCGCCGGCAACCACCGTAGGCGCCAGGAACAGACCTTGATACAGGCTGAGCATTAAGCCCAGATTTGCGCCAACTTCCTGGCCCAGACCCGGAGCAGAAACCCGATAGGCGCAGCCCTCCACACATTCCCTTGTCCCGCAGATATAGCCGCCAATGGGAGCCAGACCGCCGCCGGGATTCTTGATCAAGCTGCCAACTACCATGTCTGCGCCCACATCCGAGGGCTCAATGGTTTCCACAAATTCGCCGTAGCAGTTATCCACCATTACCAGCACATCGGGCTTGATGCCCTTGCAGAATGTGATCAGCTGTCCAATTTGCTCCACAGAGAAGGTGGGGCGGGTGGCATAGCCCTTGGAGCGCTGAATGGTGATCAGCTTGGTTTTTTCGTTGATTGCAGCGCGGATCGCATCATAATCAAAGCTGCCGTCCTCTTTCAAATCCGCTTGCCGGTAGGAAACGCCGTATTCTGCCAGAGAGCAGGGGCTGGGCCGAATACCGATAACTTCCTGCAGCGTGTCATAGGGAGCGCCCACGGGGCTGAGTAGCTCATCGCCGGGTAGGAGGTTAGCGCTGAGCGCCACCGTTAAGGCATGGGTGCCGCAGGTAATCTGAGGACGCACCAGAGCAGCTTCCGTGTGGAACACATCGGCATATACCTTTTCCAAGGTGTCTCTTCCCAAATCGTCATAACCGTAGCCGGTGGTTGCCGCAAAGCAGGCGGCGGATACCCGGTTTTTCTGCAGGGCGCACAGTACCTTGGCTTGATTGTATTCTGCTACCTTATCGATGGTGTCAAAGCGGTCTTTCAGCCGTTCCAAAGCGGACTGACCATAGTGATAAACCGAATGGGAGACACCCATATTTTCATAAAATTCCAGTAATTTTTCCATGTTTTAACCCTCTTGTCCCATAGATTCCAACAGTTGGTCTGCTATATTGTTTAAAAGTTCCGGGCGGGATACGATCAAGCCCGTGTCCTCATCGCCGAGAATCAGCAAAGTATCGCCGCTTTGGATTCCAAAAAGCTCCCGGGCTTCTTTGGGAATGACGATTTGCCCCCGGTCACCTACTTTAGCGGTGCCGATCACCCTTCGGTTGCCCCGCTTGCCCAGTATGTGTTTGCCTCCGGCCATAGTCAGACCTCCTTTCCTACTTTTCATACTTTTCACACAAAATTATAACAATCCTGCCAAAACTTGTCAATAGACTTAACGCCTTCTTTAACAATAAAAACCACCCCGAAGTGTGGCTTCTTATTGTGAAATCCACGATGATAAAGGCAAATCAAATAAACCGATTAGATGCTGAAACCAACCGAATAGACAATATCCGGATTTTTTGCTTTTTCCTATGCTATGATGGTACTGCAAAGAAAAAGGAGGTTGATGATATGCATGAAATAAAAATGATTAAACTTGTTAAGCGGTACAAAAAGTTAACCGCTGTGGACAAACTCAGTTTGGAAATACAGCAAGGAGAGCTATTCTCTCTCCTCGGTGTAAACGGCGCCGGAAAGACTACTGTGATTAAAATGCTTTCTTGCCTGACAAAGCCTACGAGCGGAGAGGCGTCTGTTAGTGGATACAGCATTACAAAGGAAGTGGAACAGGTAAAGCGTTTAATTGGTGTATCTCCCCAGGAAACCGCCGTTGCGACTAACCTTTCTGTAAAAGAAAATTTAGAGCTGATCTGCGGTATCCATGGTTTTTCCAAAGAAAAAACAAAAGCAAAGATTCAAGAACTTTCTTCACAGTTTTCTTTGGACAGCGTTCTCCCGAGAAAAGCAGGTAAATTATCCGGTGGCTGGCAACGGCGTGTTAGCATTGCCATGGCACTTATCAGCGAACCGCAAATTTTATTCCTTGACGAGCCAACCCTTGGTTTAGATGTTCTTGCCAGGCACGAACTATGGGGAGTGATACGCGCGTTAAAAGGCAGAATTACAATTATATTGACAACGCATTATATGGAAGAAGCCGAAGCTCTTTCTGACCGTATTGGTATTATGAAAAGGGGCCGGCTCCTTGCTGTAGGAACTGTAGAAGAGATAAATAAAAAAGCCGGAACAAATAATTTTGAAACGGCCTTCGTTTCCATTGTAAAGGAGGGTGCGCAATGAGAATGATGACCTTTGCCAAAAGATGCGCCAAAGAAATTCTCAGAGATCCCATCAATCTTGCCTTTGGATTGGGTTTCCCATTGGTTTTGTTAGTGCTTTTAAGCGCCATTCAAGCAAATGTTCCGGTGAATTTATTTGAAATCAATACACTAACTCCCGGCGTTACGGTATTCGGGTTGTCATTTATGACTCTATTCTCAGCAACATTGATTGCGAAGGACCGTGAAAGTGCGCTTTTGCAAAGACTATACACAACACCCCTTAAGGGATCTGATTTTATTTTAGGGTATATGCTCCCAATACTGCCGATAGCAATCGGACAAACGATACTCTGCTATTTGTTTGCAATTCCCCTGGGACTGGAAATAAGCGTAAATATTATCTATGCTGTGATTGGTATCATCCCCATAGCAGTATTTCAAATTGCCCTCGGGCTTTTGTGTGGCAGTGTTTTGAATGTTAAACAGGTTGGCGGTATTTGCGGAGCCTTACTTACCAATCTTTCTGCGTGGCTTTCGGGCGTGTGGTTTGACTTGGAACTTGTTGGCGGTTTCTTTGAGAAAATGGCAAGTGCGCTTCCGTTCTATCACGCCGTAGAATTGGAAAAAGCATTATTTAGCGGAAATTTTGAGGGTATAGTCCTGCACATTATGCCGATTGCTTTCTATAGTGTGCTGATTACAGTCGTATCTGTGTTTTGTTTCCTCAGACAAATGCAAAAACAGTAACGATATGTCGTATTCGCCTAAAGCCGGACAACAACGATTTATGGCTTTGGTTTTGCGTATAATCTTTTGGTGGTGGATGAAGGGGGGGCACATCGTGCGCCCGCAGGTGATCAATGATTGCCCCTACACATTTTGCCGATTTTTTCGTGTTTTGCAACAGTCCACCGTATTGTTGCTCTGCTATGGGTTCGACTCCCCATATTTCTTAATAAAAAGAACGACCACCCGTAAAAGGTGGTCGTTCTTTTTGGTGGAGCCGAGGGTCATCGATATGCATTTTGCCGCTGGCAAAATAGATGTAGCCACCAGTGTTTGCACTGGTGTCAGCAACAGTCCACCGGACTGTTGCTCTGCTATGGGTTCGACTCCCCTCTGTATACCTTGATAAAAAAATGACCACCCGAAAGGGTGGTCATTCTTTTTGGTGGACGCTTGCGGAGCTTATACAATCTTCGGATAGATATACATCGTCAATATCAAAGGGAATTGATAGGTCTTTTTGCTTGCCGCCAAGGTTAAACACGATTTTTATGGTGTCGTCGTATACGTAGGCTGCAACGAGGAAGGTGTCGATCAAGGATTCTTGGTAGTCTTTGTCGGCAACATCGCCATCCTGGAAGAGCTTCAGCGCGGCAATGATCTCGTCACGGGTGAGTAGCTGCTCAGCTTCTTCCTGAGCAACGGAAAGAAGTCGCTTCAAATCGCGTTGCTGGATCTCTAGCTCGGCAAGTCGACTTTGGGTGGTAGAGGAGAATATACCTGCCTCGATTGCAGTAACCAAATTGTTAATTGCTCTGGCGGTGTCCGCCAGTTGAATCTTCAGAGAATCAATCTCATGGTTTACAGCACTTTTGTTTTGATATGCGATGGCGGCGTCAGCCAGTGCAAGGATCGCCTTGTCGGTCAACATGGTATCACGCAACGCGGTTGCAATCTGCTGTTCAATGCGATCCCGGCGGATATTTTTCTTATTGCAGACATTATGGTCAGAACGGCGACCTTTACAAGCATAGTAAAAGTGAGGTGTATGCGATTTTCCAGTGCCTGATATGCCAACCATGGGATTCTTGCAGTGACCGCAGAACAGCTTGCCGGTGAGCAGGTAGGTGCCGCCTTCCCGGCGTCGCTTTTGTGGTACTTTCCTTGTGGGATCCTTCCTGCAGTTGGGCTTCAGATGCAGGACGCTCTGTACAGAGTCGAACATGGATTGTGAGATAATGGGCGGAACGCCGCCAGGAATCCGCATGTCACGATAAATATATATGCCAATGTAACGTTCATTACTAAGAAGGCGGTTAAAGCTGGATCGATCCCATGACCTGCCTGTTTTGGTTTTGATCCCCCGTCGGTTCAGATCCTCGGAGATCTCAACGAGCTTATCGCCGTGATACACTCTACGGAAGATCTCTCGAACAATTTCTGCCTCTGTCTCTTCAATGGCATACCGGCCATCGGCGCCACGAACATAACCAAGAGGCAATGCTCCGTTGACCATGCACTTGCTGGCGTTATCGTCCATGCCCCGACGGATCTTGCGGGACAGCTCCTTGGAGTAATACTCTGCCAGACCTTCCAGAAGGGATTCCATCAGTACGCCGGTGGGATCATCGGAGATGTTCTCCATGGCGGAGAGCACTTTGACGCCGCAATCCTTCAGCTGACGCTTATAGACGGCGCTGTCGTAGCGGTCCCGGGCAAAACGGTCAAGGGTGTAAACAATGACATAGCTCCAATTATTCTTTTTGGCGTCCTGGATCATCTTCTGGAATCCGGGACGCTTGTCGTTTGTGCCGGTGAGCGCGCGATCATCGTAGATCTCCACAACCCGGATTCCGTGGCGTTCAGCAAATTGCTTGCAGGCGCGGATCTGCTGCTCAATGGATACATCCCGCTGCGAATGGCTGGAGTACCGGGCATAAATAACACCGTCGATCAGATCCTGCTGGGTACCATTATTCATATCTGTTTGAGGAATGTTATTCATGACAGCGTCCTTTCTGACTGTTGTTTGCATATAAAAACGGTTCTTATGTACAATTTTCTCGATGTAATTAAAAATGACTATCCAACCTCAGAGATTTGACTAATTAAAAATTCATATTGTTCTTTTCTGGTTTCTTCATCAATCATGTTAATCTTAATTGCGTAGTCCATACTGGCTTTATACACGTCTAATAAATTATTGGCACAGCTCATGGGGTTGAGTACTCCGGTAAATATGTGATATTTTCCGCTGGTAAGGAGATCAAATGTTGCATGAGCTAACATGGCATGGGCTATTCTGATATAGTCGGTGTCGTAGTCCTTCCATTCTGCTATTTCAGCTTTTGCGGCAATTACCCTCCTGCTTATCAGTTCCATTAGGTCGGTGTGGCAAGATGGTTTGAGAGTATTTGTTTGATATTTTTTTATGAGATCATTACAAATATTTAATAGACGAGTTGAGTTTTTCTTAAAGTTTCGATTAGCAAACAGCCCCATATTATACTCCTATCTACGCCTGCTTGGGAAGGGAATTATCCTTATCCCCGGGCAGTAAATTATATTCGTGTTCCAAAATGTTCAAGACAGAAGATTTGCCACGGTTGTCCAAGCAGCGGTATTTGCGGATCAGCTCCTGCTCCTCAGTGGATAGCTCTTGCTCTGAGGCAGAACGAATGTGAAACTTACGAATGTCCGATGGAATACTCGATATGTCTGTACGACCTACAAGATAATCAACCGATGTTTCATAAAAATTTGCTAACAGAATAAGCACTTCAGACGTCGGCTCACGCAGACCCTTTTCGTAATTAACATAGGTTGTATATGGCATGTCAAGTTGTTGTGCAGCTTCTCTCATATTGATACCTTTTTGTTCACGAAGCTCTTTGATATGAAACATTGTGTCACCTCCTAAATGTGTATTTTAATCAAAGTATTACACAGAATGGGTAAAAAGTCAATTAGCAAAAATCCGAATTGGGTAAATTGCACAAAATGTAATTACGCAATTCGGGTAACTTTATGCTTGACAAATACCCAAAATGAGTATATCATGCAAATGTACCCAAAATGAGTAACGCAATCCGGAGGTGAGAAAATTGAAGAAACTCAATAGTGGCGAACTGAAATATCCAAATATTGAAGCTGAGCGTGCACGGCACGGTATCAGTAATGATTCACTGGCAGAGGATTTGGGCGTTTCGAGAAAAACGTTGTTCAACTGGATGGAAAAAGGAAGTATTCCATCCTCCGCGTTGATCAAAATGGCGGACATGTTCTCGTGTACTATTGACTATCTGCTCGGTAGGGCAGGGTGAGGAGGAACGGATTTTGCCACGCCACCGGTGGTGGCTCGCAATGACAAAGGAAGGGGAGAAGGCTTGTGGCTGAAATTAAACAGGATGGCGGTGGGGAGCTTACCATTGCTGCCATGGATGAGGACGGCCGGCTGGAGATCGGGCGAAAGACACTGCGGTTTTACCACCGTGTGATGATGAACCCTGTGTATCGCCAGATGGTCAAGGAAAAGGTTGCAGCAATGCGGGCGGCAGGGGATCCCTTGCTGACGCCGGTTGATCAGACAGCTTGTGCCCCAGATGCACTGGCCGGAACATGAGGTGTACATATGGCCAAGAAAAAAGTATTTACACCGGAGCTGCAGAAGCATATGCAACATGCCGGGTATGACTGGCGGTATTTTGAATTGATCCAGGATTATAAACATCACATCATAGCTAAAAACCTTCAGACAAAGGAAACGATTATTGTACGGAAACTGCAGGGGCTTAGGTAAGCGGCAAATTACCAGCTAATTACTGGCAAATGGTTACAATCCCTCAGTCGCCTGCGGTGACAGCTCCCTTTACACAAGGGAGCCATACGGGCGGGAGGCGCTTCCGGAAGCGCAGCTGCTGGCACGGCAGAAGGCAGTGGGTTCGAATCCCACTCCGCCCTCCACCTGCGAAAGCAGGACAAATGAAGAAGGGAGCTGCAAGGCTGTAATGATTATTTTGGCGTGGCTTCCTTGGGAACCGGTACCGGCAATTCCCCCGCTGGTGGTGGTCGCTAAAGTACACAGCTTTCTGCTTACATGGTATCCCAGTGGGTTTATCTAGCCAGGCTCATTGGGGGAAATGATCAGAAGGCGAAAGAAAAACCCGCCCCACAATGGGGCGGGTGACGCGGAGCAACTGGGTGTGGTCGCCCCGCCCGGCCGTAAGTATGCCGGGTGCTGCAGGTTCAATTCCTGCCTGCTCCACAAAAAATAATAGAGGGTCCATAGTGTGTTCATAAATACCTTCTTTCTTATTTTCTGAATTTGGTGAGAGGGTGCAGGTTTTTCCTCTATTTCCTGCAACCCGGGCGCGGGGCGATCGGGGGATCGCAGCTGCATACTTCCGCAGGTGGGGGCGGTTGCAAAAAAAGGAGGAAAGTATGAGTACATTCAAGTTGACTATCGACAAGGGTAATCTGGTGCGCTACCTGCGCAGTATCGGTTATTTGCCCAGTGAAAAACGCGCCAAGTTTCTGCAGAAGGTCAGCCCGCAGCGCTGCTGGGTGCTGACATGGAAGGAGCCGAAGGGCGATCATAAGGCTACGGTAGCGTTTGCTGCCGGTAAGGTTGGGATCTGTATCCAGCGGCCGGACGGAGATCAGATGCGGACGATCCACACACCGGAACTGCTGCGTTTTGGCATGGCAATTCTGGAACAGGGCAGCAGTCCTGTGATCGGAGGTCACTGATGGCAGGAGATATTAACGATAAGTATAATGCAGCCATCGTGGTAGACTGGCTGCGCAAGTGTTCGGAAAATCCGCTGAAGGCGGGAAACTGCAACAAATGCCCCTTCGATGATGGGGAGCACAATTGTATGGACTACTTACATACCACAGCCGCGGATCTTCTTGAGAAGTTTGCTGGGCTGAGGAAATAAAAAAGGAGGATACATTATGAGCGAATTTGACAAGGAAGATCTGCAGGTGATGGACATGGTAAATGAGCATTCCACACCGGAGGCAGCGCAGGCTGCAGAGAAGATCGCCCAAAAGGTGGAGGCAGCGCAGGCTTGCAATGACCATGGGTATGACTGTGCGCCCTGTGATGGAGAGGGTTATGATTGTCGTGATGAGATCAAGTGCGAAGATGCATCATGCGGTGTGAGCCGGAAGGCGTTACGCCAGGAGAGCTGGTGCCATATCCGCTGCCGGCTGAAGGCGCTGTGGCGGCTGATCATCATAGAGCTGCTGGGTTATGCCGCTTTGGGCGGCGTGCTGGTGGCGGGAATGGCCAAGGGCTTTATTCCTATGTGCGCAGCGGTACCGGTGTTCGTTATTTGTTTTATGTGGGTGGCGGTTCGCTTTGATCGCTGGATCCGGGGAGGCTGGTAAAATGGCTACCAAGAAATTTGCTGTACCCAACTGGGCGCAGGCGCTGATTGCCCGGGGTGTGGGTCTGGATCCTGCAAAGGTAGTAGTCAGACACGAGGACGATTCTGTGATCACATTTCTGCAGCATATGCCCCGGAAGGATATTCTGGTTAACAAAGCAGACGGTCAAGTGGTCGAGCGCTAGGAGGCATCCAATGATCAAGCTATATGTAAACAGACCACAAGTGACGATTGAACTTGAAGGTCCTACGACACGTATCGTTGATGACTTGCTTAACGGCATAAAGGGAATTCATGACGGATTGTTAAAGAACGATGAGATTAATGCAATGGCATTCCGACATCTGTTACGCAGCTGCTTGCAGGAAGGTTCTCCGGTTTGGGAGCCGGCAGATAATGCTGTGACAATCGATCTAAGCAAAAAAAGTGGCGGCGCCCCCACCGGTCAAAGTTAGGGCACCGCACGATTTGAATACAGCTGATAGTGGAGCTGCGTAGATATTATATCACACAGCTCCATTTTCGGCAAGTACCGAAAATGGAGGGAAATATGAAAGAACGAAAATGTAGAGAATGTCCAGCCTTCTTTGAGGTGAAAGAGGAGGGGCTGGTACCGACCGGCAGTGGTTGGAGGAATGAGCGGATCGATGGCAAGGATCGAATCTTGTGCCGGCCGGGAAAGACAATTCAACAGAAGAAGTATATGCAGAGATACTGCTATTACTGCCTGGCAACAAACCATAGTAAGAAAATTGGACATAAAGCCAGCTGGACCGGCCGGACACCTGTTTGGTGTCCGTTGGGGCGGGAGCTGAACCAGGGCACCAAGGAGGGGGAGCAGCATGCAAAAACGTAAGCATCAACGAAGTGACATCCCCTATGCGCAGCGGATCCTCATGGAGAAAAAGGCAACCATTGCGGAGCATCGTAACGAGGCTGCCATGATTGCACTGCAGATCGCTTGCGTGGCCCTGAATGACACGGAGGGCTTGGGTTATAAGCGGTTATCTGTATTTTCTAAGCGGTTGCAGGAACTGGTGGCGGAATATTACCAGGATCCGGAGGTTGGCGCTGCTCACCTGAAGGCACGCCTGGAACAGCTGGGTTTCCTTGTGAAGGATGGCCACATGTTCTGCGTGGAGAACAT
>JAZRBJ010000032.1:0-20059 GCA_045635065.1 Faecousia sp.
TCACGCAAACAGCACATAAGTAAGTCGTAAGAAGCAAGAGGGCCGACAAATCGGACAATCCCCTAAGCAAACGAAAATCTATGTGAATAAACCGTGAAAATTTCAGAATAGTTTGAACAACCGTTGAAACAGATTGCTGGATGCTAAAGCATGAAAAGCCTGCGTAAATTTCATGAGCCGAAAAACAGCTCCTTCCTCTCAAGGGAAATGTTCCCACACATAAGAGCATCCCGCTGAAGGGATTGGCCAAAAAGAAGATTCGTGATTGTGGAATGGATTTCGACAAAAAGGAATGGAGCATCAAGACTGTAGAAAGCGAGGTTAACCAATGATGTTAGATAATAAGACAGAACAGAAATGACCCTTGACTGTTAATGCTGTAAAGAAAGCAACACAGTCAAGGGTCATTTCTTTTTTGCCCGAAAGGGCTTTTTTTATTGCCCTTTTTCCGGTCCCGTGATATACTGTGTAAAAATACGAAAAGAGGAAGTTCACTATGACACTTCACATGGGTCGGCCTGCAGATTGCAGCCACCGGCTGGAAAAAGAAATCCGGGTATATGATTTTCTGGATGGCCTTGGCATTGAATACGGCCATCTGGACCATGAAGCGGCCATGACCATGGAGGCTTGCGCAGATGTAGACCGTTTTCTTGGCGCAACCATGTGCAAGAATCTTTTATTGTGCAACCGGCAAAACACAGCCTTTTATCTGCTGCTGATGCCCGGGAATAAGCCTTTTAAAACCAAGGAGCTTTCCCACCAGATCGGTTCTTCCCGGCTTTCCTTTGCATCCGGAGAATATATGGAGCAATATCTGGACATCACCCCCGGCTCGTTAAGTGTGCTGGGGCTGATGAACGACAAAGAAAACCATGTGCAGCTGCTCATTGACCGGGATATACTCACCGGAGAATTTATCGGCTGCCACCCCTGTGTCAACACCTCCAGCCTGCGGCTTCGCACAGAGGATTTGATGGACAAAATCATACCCGCCATGGGACATTCTCCCCTGCCGGTAACATTGGAAAAAGCGGATTAACATCCGCTTTTTTATTCTATATAGCAGATACTATCCAAGGGGATTGCCGTTCCATCCTCCAAAAGAATCCTGCGGTCATAAGTGTCGATTTTTTTCACATACCCACCTGCAGACACATAATCTCCGCCGCTCTTTTTACTGTCCACTACAAACCAGGTAAATTCCCCGTAAGGGCGCTGCTGCCGTGCCAACTGCTGAAGTTTTTCCTCCACCAGGGCTATGCCGTCCTCTCCCAATTCCATGCTGCTCCGGGTAAGCCTACCCGCCTCCTGAATGGTATCATCATAGCCGGACAGCGCCGCAAAGGGTGAAAACTGCGCAGCCCGATCCGCCCGGCACATGGGCAGCCTTTTTTCCGACACATGACGGGGCAGGTGCAGTATATCGTCATATTTTCCCACTGCGCACCTCCTACGCCTTATGCCCGCCGATTTGCCGATTTCGGTCCATGGCGGTGGCGCCCTCTTCCAGATTCATGCCCTTGACAATGGCATTTTTCCCAAATTTCTTCTTAATGTGAATCACAGCCCTCTGCCGCTGTTTTTCCCGCTGCAGCACCTTTTGTTCCTCTTCCTGTCTGGCGGTGTCCTCAAATAAATTCATTTGCACACAGTCCGCCTGCACGGGAACTTCCGGTTTGACATGGTTGGCTGTCAGATTAACCCGACGAATCAGCAAATTAGGGTCTGCAATGCTGTCATACAATGCCATAACCGCATCCGTAATTTTTCTGGTTGAAGATGTTTGTCCGCCCAGATTGGCTGTTCCGTGACCGTGTCGGGGTACATTTCTTCCATAGTGGTCTGTATCGATTGCCCCCCGGTATTCCTTGCTGATTAGCGGATTCGTAAGATTCTCAATATCATATCCCAGGGTCAAAACAATCTGATCCGTAGCAAGTCCCTTGTCCACCAAATCCAACACCAGAAGATCCGTCATTTCCCGAACAATCAGCTTTGCCTTTTCCCAGGTATAGGGGCAATGCAGCACCTGCCCGGAGCAAATGGAATTGGTGCTGGGTTTGTAGACCTTAATATCCCCAATGGTACAGGGCTCCCAGCCCCAGGCATGGTCAATGAGAAGCTCTGCCTGGATGCCAAAAAGGCGGTAAAGCAGGTCTTCATTATGAAAATCCTCCGGTCCACCCAGAGAGCAACGGGCAATATCTCCCATGGTAAACAGCCCGTTCTTCTCCAGTTTACTCGCATAACCCTTGCCTACCCGCCAAAAATCTGTCAGTAGGCGGTGATCCCACAGCTGTTCCCTGTAAGACTGTTCATCCAGCTGCGCAATTCGCACACCATCCCTGTCCGCCGGAATCCGCTTAGCCACAATATCCATGGCAATTTTACAAAGATACAAATTGGTGCCAATACCTGCAGCGGCGGTGATACCGGTGGTCTGCTCTACATCCAGCATAATCCGCTTCAAATAGTCATAAGCAGACAGACCACTGACCTTCAAATAAGGCGTCAGGTCAATAAATACCTCATCCACAGAGTATACATGAATATCCTTCGGAGCGGCATATTTCAAATAAATCTGATAAATTTCGGCGCTGACCTGCATATAAGCAGCCATCCGGGGCGGCGCAACAATATAGTCCAGCTCCAGCGACGGATCCCTATCCAGCGCCACCCCATCATAGCTTTTACCGGTGAACTTTCCACCGAGGGCATTGCATCTGCGCAGGGCGTTGACCTCCGCTACCTTCTGCACCACCTCAAACAATCTTGCTCTGCCGGAGATACCATAGCGCTTCAACGAGGGAGTAACCGCCAGGCAAACCGTTTTCTCCGTGCGGCTGAGGTCCGCAACCACCAAATTGGTGGTCATAGGATCCAGCTCCCGGCTGATGCACTCCACCGATGCATAAAAAGATTTTAAATCAATGGCGGCATATATGCGCTGCTTCTCCACTTCCCTCACCTCCCCGGTTGTTTTGCATTTATTTTAGAACATCTGTTCTAATTTGTCAAGAGTCCATTAACAGGAAAAAACCGGCAGCTTTGATATGCACCTCAAGGGGCGCATATCACAAAGCTGCCGGTTTCTATTATTCTTCTGTGGTCTCCTGGAATCCTTCAAAAAGCACGGTCTCACTTTGGGTTTGCTCCACAAGCTTACCCTCCATACAGGCAACGAACTGACTACCGGACATAATTTCATGCTCCATAAGGAAATCCACCACCTGCATCAGCTTTTCCTCATCCCGCTTCAAAATTTCAGCGCAATGATTGTAAGCCTTATCAATCAGGGACTTAACCTCATCATCAATGGTACCTGCCACCTTTTCGGAATAGCTCTTTGTATTCTGATAATCTCTGCCGATGAACACTTCTCCGCCGCTGTTATAGGACACAGTTCCCAAGCTCTCGCACATGCCATACCGGGCAACCATATCCCGGGCCAGCTTGGAGGCTCTGTCAATGTCATTGGAAGCGCCGGTAGAAATATCCTTCAGGAACAGCGCCTCTGCCACGCGACCACCCAGCAAGCCAACGATCTGCTCATACATTTCGTTACGGGTCATGTGTGCGGTGTCCTCCCTGGGCATGCTCCAGGTCAGACCCAGCGCCTGCCCACGGGGAATCACAGAGATTTGCCGCACAGGATCATGGGTGGGCAGGCTGTACATAGCCACCGCATGCCCTGCCTCGTGAATGGCAGTAATACGCAAATCCCGCTCCAGACGAATACGGCTGCGCTTTTCAGGGCCTGCCATGATCTTCATCATGGCTTCATTCAAATCCTTCATACCCAGCGCAGGTCGGTTCTCCCGGGCAGCCATAATAGCAGCCTCATTCATGAGATTGCTCAAATCCGCGCCGGTAAAACCGGAGGTTGCCAAGGCTACGGTCTTCAAATCCACCGTATCATCCAGATACTTACCCCTGGCGTGTACCCGCAGAATTTCCTCTCTGCCCTTGGAATCGGGAGCGCCCACATAGATCTGCCGGTCAAAACGACCGGGACGCAGCAACGCGGGGTCCAGAATATCCGGGCGGTTGGTGGCTGCCAGCACGATAACACCTTCAGTACGGCCAAAGCCATCCATTTCCACCAGCAGCTGGTTAAGGGTCTGCTCTTTTTCATCATGTCCGCCACCCAGACCGGAGCCACGCTTACGGCCAACGGCATCGATTTCGTCAATGAAAATAATAGCAGGCGCAACCTTTTTCGCTTGCTCAAACAAGTCACGGACACGGCTTGCACCCACGCCCACATACATCTCCACAAAATCAGAACCGGAGATGGACAGAAACTGCACACCGGCCTCACCGGCAGCCGCCCGGGCAAGCAGGGTCTTGCCGGTACCGGGAGGGCCTACCAACAACAAGCCGTGGGGAATCCGGGCGCCGATACGGGTATACTTTGCGGGATTGCGGAGAAAATCCACAACCTCCTGCAGTTCCTTTTTTTCCTCCTCCGCGCCTGCCACATCCGCAAAGGTGACCTTGCGCTTATCCGGCACACCCAAAACTGTGCGGGCCTTTCCAAAATTCGCCATGGGATTCTGGCTGTTCATTCTGCCCATAAGGATAAACCATACAAACAAAATCACCAGTCCCGCAATAATGATGGGCAGAATATAGGCATAGGGGGTGGTTTTTTCTTCCGGCAGGAAGTCGTAGCTCTTCAAAATACCCTTTTCACTCTGGGTCTCCAGAATCTCACGCATTTCCTCACGAAATGCCTGGGTGTCGGCAAGCTCTGCGCTGAGTTTTGTTTTGCCGTCCACAAGGTCGTACAGTTCCAACTGAATCTGTCCATCCTGTACAACAAAGCTGCGAACCTGCTCCCTGCGGAACAAATCCACAATTTCCGAGTAGGTTAAATCGCTGCCGCTGAGATCCAATAAGCCCAGCAGCCAGGTACAAGCGATGCCCAGAATCACCAAGTAAATGACGATGCTGATAATATTGCGTTTTTTCAAAATCGGTACTCCTTAGTTATTGATATGCCTCGGGCTTCAAAACACCCACATAGGGAAGATTGCGGTAGTGCTCATTGAAGTCCAGACCGTAACCCACCACAAATTCATTGGGCACTTCAAACCCCACATAATCTGCCTGCAGGGTGATGCCGGGCTTGCGCCGGGAAGGCTTGTCAAGCAGGGTGCAGATCTTTAGGGAGGCAGGCTCCTTTGTCAAAAGATGCTTATAGGTAAAATCCAGAGAATTTCCGGTATCAAAAATATCCTCCAAAATCACCACATGGCGACCCTTAATATCCGCAGAAATGTCCCGCTTAACCTGCATAACGCCGGTGGTATTGGTACCTTCGTAGGAACAAATCCACATAAAGTCAAACTGGCAGGGAGTGTCGATGGCTCTGACCATATCGGCATAAAACACCACAACGCCCTTCAGCACGCCCACAAAAACGGGGTCCTTTCCTGCATAATCCGCAGTCAGCTGCTTGCCCAGTTCCGCAATTCGGGCCTTCAGCTGTTCCTCTGTAATTAAAACCTTCAGAATATCATTGTGCATAACGATCTATCTCTCTTTCCTGCCGCAGATCCGGATTTGAATTGCAGGCAACCCATGGGCAGCCCGATCACGATTCACGCCGATCCCATAAACGCCCAGCACACCGGCATCATCTGCCAGCACAGGAATTTCCTGCCGCTGAGCCGCGGGGATTTTTCGGTCCACAAACAATTTTTTCAATGATTTTGTTCCACCGGACAGCCGCATGGCATCTCCGGTTTCCCGACTACGCAGGATCAGCTGACCTGCGGTATTTACAGTAAAGGTATCCCGGTTGTTGACGATTTCTTCCGCTGGAACACATTCCACTTCCCAGGTTCCTGCCCGGGTCACACCGGGAACTGCCAAAGAAATCCGTTGGCAGGCTTGGGCGCGCTGTGCCTTACGCAACACACCGTAGCAACGCTCTATGGTAACGCCCCCGGGGAAATCTGCCTTTGCAGATGGCTTTTGGGAAATTGCCAATGCCTCCAAAAGGCTGATATGCTCTGCCTCCGGCTCTCTTACACCGCAATGCTCCAAAAATGCAGCAGCCACACGGCTGCGCTTTGCCTTGGGCAGTTCCAACCACTGCTCCAGGCTTAGCCCGTGGGAAAAGTCCATTTCCGTAGTCAATGCCTGCTCATCATACCGAAGCCGCAATGCCATAGCTGACATATTTTCAGCCAGACTTGGATTTTCCTGTTTCAGCAGGGGCATTACATGATGGCGCAGACGGTTACGCAAAAAAGCATCCGTGGCATTGGAGCTGTCCTCCCGATGGGGCAGGCTGTACTCCTCCAAAAACGCAAGCACCTCCTGCCGGGTAATTCCCAGCATGGGGCGAATCAATTTGCCCCGCACAGGTGAAATACCTCCCAGCCCTTTCAACCCGGTACCCCGTACCATGTGCATAAGTACGGTTTCCGCATTGTCATCGGCGGTATGGGCGGTGGCGATTTTTCCTTTGAGGGTATCAAAGAAAGCATATCGGGCATCCCGGGCAGCTGCCTCCAACCCCTTCTCCCCCGGCACGACCTGAGCCGCGCCGATGAAAAGCGGGATTCCGTAGCCCCGGCAAAATTCCCAGACAAAGGCTTCTTCCTCTCTGGATTCTTCTCCCCGCAAGCCATGGTTGAAATGAGCAGCCTGCAGATAGATTCCCAGTTTATCCTTCAAAAGATACAGCGCAAACAGCAGCGCCACCGAATCTGCGCCGCCGGATACGGCACAGGTCACTGTGTCGCCGGGCTGCGCCATGGAATACTCCTCCATGAAGGCAGAAAGCTTATTCAGCATGTCTCCACTCCCGGTCAGCAAAGGTGGTAAACTGCGGCAGCCATTGCAGCTTTACTGTGCCGATTTCTCCGTGACGGTTCTTCGCCACGATACACTCAGCAATATTTTTTTCTTCTGTATTGGGATTGTAGTAATCATCCCGATAAAGCATCATGACGCTGTCCGCATCCTGCTCAATAGAGCCGGATTCACGCAGGTCGGAAAGCAACGGTCGCTTGTCGCTGCGGGTTTCTGCCGCACGGTTCAGCTGGCTCAAACAAATTACCGGCACATTCAGTTCCTTGGCCATGACCTTCAGCGCGCGGGAAATATCACTGACCACCGTAACGCGGTTATCGCTGGGACGGCCGTTTCCGGAGCCCTGCATCAACTGTAAGTAGTCAATGATCACCAAGCCCAGATTGTCCAGCCGGCGGCACTTGGCATTCATTTCCGCCACGGTAATACCGCCGTTATCATCCACACGGATATCGGTCTGACTCAAAGCAGCAGATGCCATACAGACTTTATTCCATTCCTCATTGGTCAGCTTACCGGTAGCCAGCTTTTGGCTGTCCACAAAACTCTCGCCTGCCAGCAAGCGCATAGCCAGCTCCTCCCGGGACATTTCCAAAGAGAAAAAAGCTACGGTCTTTTTATACTTCTTGGCAACATTCAAGCCGATATTCAGAGCAAAAGAAGTTTTACCCATAGCAGGACGGGCTGCAATCAGCAGCAGATTTCCCTTGTTTAAACCGTTGATCTTACTGTCCACATCCCGCAAGCCCGTGGACAAACCGGGAATAGCGGAATCCGACTGACTCAGCTCCTCCAGACGGTCAAACACCTTATGCAACACCGTGCCGATATGCTCCAGAGAATCGCCTCTTTCTCCCTTGCGCAGAGCATAGATCTTCTTCTCTGCGCTTTCCAGCATTTCCTCCGGCGTTCCCACACCGGAATGTACGGTTTCCGCAATATCTGCAGCCGCTTGACCCAAGGCGCGAAGCATGGCCTTATCCTTAACAATGTTGGCATAGCGCACCGCATTGGCAGCCGTGGGGGTGATCTCCATAAGCTGCATGATATAATCCCGGGAATTGTCATGATACACACCCAGCTCCCGAAGCTTGTCCAGCACCGTAACCGGATCAATGGTCTGGGAGAAGTGGAACATGGTGTGGATTGCCTCATAGATCTCCCGGTTTTGCTCCAGATAGAAGTCTTCCGGACGCAAAACACTGATCACATCCGCCACACACCGGCTATCAATCAACATAGATCCCAAAACCGACTGCTCCGCCTCCAGGGAATGAGGCACTTGCCGGCTTAACAGTTCTTCATCCATGCTGTTTCTCCTCTCTTTTTACATTACCCAAATGGCCATGCTCAAATTTCTTCAATCTTAACGGTTAGAGGCGCGGTGATCTCATAGCCCAGCTTGCAGGTGACGGTGTAGGTACCCACACTCTTAATGGGGTCATTCATCACGATCTTGCGCTTATCCAGCGTAATACCGGACTTTGCCTTCAGCGCATCGGCAATTTCCTGATTGGTCACAGAACCGAACAGCCGGCCCGCGCCACCGCCCTTGGCAGTAACCACCAGGGTCATATCCCGCAGCTTGTGGGAAATCTCCAAGGCCTCAGCCTTTTCCTTGGCTGCCTTTTCCGCTGCAGCCTTGTCATTCATCTTCTTGGTGTTCACAGCATCGGCGGTAGCCTCTACCGCCAGCTTTCTGGGGAGCAGAAAGTTTCTGGCATAGCCGTCAGAAATCTCCAGCATCTGCCCCTTCTTGCCCTTTCCCTTTACATCCTGCAGTAAAATAACCTTCATTGTGTATTCTCCTTATTCCTCGAAATATTTATCAATGGATTCCACCAGATGATCCAGCACGGTTTTTACATCGCTGTCGCTGATCTGTGCTCCTGCGGTGGCTGCATTTCCGCCTCCACCCAGAGGTTCCAGGATCATCTGCACATTCACATCTCCAATGGATCTTGCCGATACAATCACCCGCTCTTCATCGGGATACAGCACAAAGGAGGTGGAAATGCCGGAAATGTTCAAAAGTTCGTCTGCCGCCTGGGCAGCCAGCACCCGGCTGGTTGCGGAATTCAGCGCCGCAATGGCGATCTCTTGCCGATACAAACGGGCAGATTTAATGATCTGATATTTGGCAACCGTATCCTGGAAGTCATTCTGCAAAAGCTTTTTCACTTCCACAGGATCCGCACCCAGCTGCCGCAGATAGGCGGCGGCTTCAAATGTGCGTTCACCGGTACGGACATTGAAGCTCTTGGTATCCAGGAAGATGCCTGCCAGCAGGGCCTTAGCCTCAACAGGCAATACATCTACATTTTCCACCGCATATTGCAGCAGCTCCGTTGCCAGCTCCGATGCAGAGGAGGCGTAGGGCTCATGGAGATTGACCACCACGGGATTAATATAATCCGCGGCTCTCCGGTGATGGTCCACCACGCACACCTTGGAAATCGTCTCCAGCAGATTTCTGCTCTCCACCTGATCCGGCCGGTTGGTATCCACCACCACCAGGATACTGTGATTGTCACACATCAGCAGCGCATCCTGTCCGGAAATAAAAATATCCTTGTACTCCGGCACATTGCGAAGCTCTTCCACCAGCTTAGGGGCTGCGTTCCGGTTGACATCCAGCACAATGTTACATTTCTTTTCCTTCTTGCGGCACATGCAGCAAATGCCCACGGCTGCGCCGATGGAGTCCAGATCCGCATTCTTATGACCCATAACGAACACATGCTCACTTTGGGCGATCAGCTCCATAAGGGAGTTGGCTGTGACACGGGAACGAACCTTGCTGCGGCGATCAGCCTCCTTGGTGCGTCCGCCATAGAAGGTGAAGTTATAGCGATCCTTTAAAACTGCCTGATCGCCGCCACGGCTCAGCGCCATTTCAATGGCCAGAGCGGCAAAGGCATAGCTTTCTTCAAAGCTGGCGCCGTCCACACCCAGACCAAAGGAAAGAGACACCGCCAGACCGGAGGAATTGGTAACCTTGTGCATGTCCTCCAAAACAGCAAACTTCTCCGCCTGCGCATCCTGCAGATCCCGCTTTTCAAACACATACAGATAGCGGTTCTTTTCCAGTCTGCGAAGCAGTCCGTGGTAGCCCTCGGACCACCGGGTAATCACATTGTTGATCTTGGCATCCAAGGAGGAGATTGCCGCATCATTCATGCCCTTGGTCAGCTCTTCGTAATTGTCCACCAGAATAATGGAAACCACCGGACGGGAGCGAACATATTCATCCCGAATCTGGTAAAGCTCTGTCAAATCCGTAAAATACAGCACTCCCAGAGGGGTATTGCCGGGATCGTCAGCCTTCAGTGCCGTTCCATATACCCGGTAACGGCGATCCTTTACCGTTACATCGCCGGAATACTCATGCTTACCCGCAGTCAGCCAATCCGTCTGCAAACCGGGAACCAGGGATTCCAGGACCTGCTCCTCCATACCGTCAGTAAAGCCGGTCATAGCGCGGAATGCATTGTTGGCATACACCACCGCATTATCCGTCAGACGGACGGCGGTCATGGGGAAGGGATACTCCACACCCTCTGTGCCACTTTGCAGGTGTGCCACCTTTTTCATGAATTGGGCAATTTCTTTCTTCCGATTGGATTTCTGGATCAAATACACCGACAGCGCTATTGCTAGCAAAGCAGCGCTCACGCCCGAAAGCAGATACTGTTTCAGCAACATTGCCGCCAGAACAAAGGCGCCCAACAGAATAAAATAAATCCGCACCTGGGCATACAATGCTCTTCCCAATCGCTTGTTCATTGCCGTCGCCTCCTTGAAAATGGGTACTATTACCCATACTACTTCATTATAGAGAATTATTATATCAAATGTATGTCAGCTTCGCAACCAATTTTTTTGCCTTTTTCAAGAAAAAAAAGCGTAAAAATTTTTATGAAATTGGCGGTATACTTTCCTGTGTTTTTGTGTTATACTATGGGCGTATGGTGCGGGTAGGCAGTCCCGACCATCCCGGTTTTCTGGGGACTCAAGTTCATCGTTTATGCAAGCGTTTTCTTTGCAAATGGCGATTCGGGGCCGGATGCAGAGCAGACGGTTGCTTGTTTGTCATTGCTTTTTTGGCATTTTTGAAAGGAGTAATACCATTTGGCAGAAAAACTGAAAATCATTCCCCTGGGCGGTCTTGACGAGATCGGCAAGAACATTACCGTCCTGGAATACGGAAAAGACATGATCGTAGTAGATTGCGGCGTGGGCTTCCCGGACGAGGATATGTACGGTGTGGATCTGGTAATCCCCGACTTTTCCTATCTTGTAGCCAACGCAAAAAAGCTGCGGGGCATGTTTATCACCCACGGGCATGAGGACCATATCGGCTCCATTCCCTACTGCATGCAGCAGGTCAGCTGCCCCATTCACGGCACCGCCATGACCTGCGGGCTGATCAAGCTGAAGCTGGAAGAGCATCGCATTGCAGATGCTGTCAAGCTGATCACCCACAAACCCGGTGACAAGGTCAAAGCCGGTTGCTTTACCGTAGAATTTATTCATGTAAACCACTCTATTGCCGATGCGGTGTGCTTTGCCATTCACACCCCGGTGGGTACTGTGGTCATGACCGGCGACTTTAAAATTGATCCCACCGCCACCGACGGCATGATTGACCTTGCCCGTCTGGGCGAGCTGGGCAACCAGGGCGTTCTGGCGCTTCTGGCTGACTCCACCAATGTGGAACGGCAGGGCTACACCCCCAGCGAGCATATCGTGGCTGAAAGTCTGGACCGACAGTTTAAAAACTGCAACCAGCGAATCATTGTCACCACCTTTGCCTCCAACATGCACCGCATCGCCGCTGTGCTGGCCACCGCTCACCGCTATGGAAGAAAAGTGGCTGTCACCGGACGAAGCATGGAAAACATGCTGAAAGTCGCCCAGGATCTGGGATATATCAAGGTTCCCGCCGGCACCATTGTAGATTTGGCCGCTACCAAGAGCCTGCCCAAGAACAAGGTAGTCATCGTTTCCACCGGTTCTCAGGGCGAAAACATGTCTGCCCTGTACCGCATGGCCTTTTCCACCCACAAACAGGTGGATATTACCGCCGATGACCGGATCATTATTTCCGCCTCTGCCATTCCCGGCAACGAGAAAGCGGTTTCCAAAATTATCAACGAGCTATACCGCAAAGGCGCGGATGTGGTCTATGAAAAGAGCGAGGGCCTGCATGTTTCCGGTCACGCCTGCCAGGAGGAGCTGAAAATCATTCATGCCCTCTGTAAGCCCAAATTCTTTATTCCCGTGCACGGCGAACAGCGGCATCTGCAGCTTCACGGCAGGCTTGCCAAGCAAATGGGCATGAATCCCAAAAACATCTGTGTAGGAGAAATCGGCTCTGTTTTTGAGCTTACCGGTCGCAGCTGTAAGCAAACTGCCGTTGTGCCTGCAGGCATGGTGCTGGTGGACGGTACCGGTGTTGGCGATGTGGGCAGCGTGGTGCTACGCGACCGCAAACACCTTGCGCAGGACGGCATGATTGTAGTATGCATCAACCTCAGCAGCCAGGATGGCAGTGTAATCACCGGCCCGGATATTATCACCCGAGGCTTTGTGTATGTGAAAGAGTCCGAGGACTTGATGGAAGAACTGCGGGAGGTGGCATTGGAGGCCATTGACCGCTGCCACCGCAAGCGCATTAAGGATTGGACCGCTATTAAGTCTGCTATTAAAAATGACCTGAGCGGTTATCTTTACAAAAACACCAAGCGCAATCCTATGATTCTGCCTGTGATCATGGAAATTTAAAATTCAGGGCGTGCTGCTTTTGCGGCACGCCCTGTAATGAGGTACTTATGAACTATTATTTTGCGCCCATGGAGGGGCTGACAGACAGCGTTTACCGCCGGGTCCATTATCAGTATTTCCCCGGTATAACTGCCTATTACATGCCCTTTCTCTCCCCCACCATGCACCGCACGCTGACCCCCAGAGAAAAACGGGAATTACCCCCGGCAGACAGCGTTCCATTCCGGGCAGTACCCCAGATTCTCACCCGAATCCCCGAGGATTTTCTCTGGGCTGCAGAAAAATGCAGCGAACTGGGCTATGACGAAGTAAATTTAAATTTAGGCTGTCCCTCCGGAACTGTAACCGCCAAAGGAAAAGGCGCCGGTATGCTGCGGGATCCAAAAGAACTAGATCAATTTCTTTGCACAATTTTTAGCCATTCCGCTCTGCCCATTACTGTAAAAACCCGATTAGGCTTTACCTCTGCAGAAGAATTTCCTGCTCTTGTGGAAATTTTCAACCGCTACCCTATAAAAGAACTGACCTTACACCCCCGGGTTCGGCAGGCCTTTTATAGTGGAGATGTGGATATAAACAGTTTTCGGTATCTGCTGGCAAATGCCAAAATGCCGGTTTGCTACAACGGAAATCTTAACAACAAAATAGAAATTCTCAAAATTCAAGCAGATTTTCCCCAGGTAACATCCATAATGATCGGCAGAGGTCTCATCGGCGATCCCGGCATGCTTACACCCAGCGGCACAACCATTGCCGCTTTGGAGGGCTTTTTGTATGCTTTGCAGGAGGAATATTGTATTACCTTTGGCTCAGCCCGAAACGCCATGTTCCGACTAAAGGAAAACTGGCGCCATCTTCTCTGCCTTTTTGACGATGCAGAAAAGCTGGGCAAACAGCTGCGCAAAACAACGGATATAAAAGAATACGAAACAATTGTCAACCAAATTCTACACACGCTACCCCTGCGGCAAACTTTACAACCGGATTGGTAAAAATCCCCTCTGTGACCAAATCGTCACAGAGGGGATTTTTTATGCTTTCACAGTTTTTTCAGGCAAGGGTTGAAAACCCATTTCAAAAGCGGGAGAATCCTCCGCCAAGGTAAAATCAAATTCGCTCAAGCCCGGAATCTTGGGATCAACAGCAACACTGCCTGCATCCAAATGGGTCAATTCCTGCCATTTTTGCAAATCCCAATCGTGACCGGGGCACATCTTGGGAGATTTACCGGAAACATCCCACACCAGATTTCTGCCGGTCTGGGTCAGAATATGCTCACTGCACTCACCGTAAACAGAAGAACCGTCAGTAATCATAATGTTCCCTTCCACCAGAACAGACTCATACAGCTCCTGTCGGGGCTTGCGGAAACAGCTATTGCCGGTAGCGAAAAGAATATTGTTGCGCACCACATTATTCGCACCGTAATTCAAGAAAATACATTCATCCTGAATATCGTAAATCACATTATCGGATACAGTAACGCAACTGCTTCCCTCATCCAAATAAATGCCAACGCCGGTGTACACAGAGCGGCGCACATTGTGAATGCGATTGCCGGTCACAAAGGTTCCCTTCTGGGGGCCCAGCAAATAAATGCCGCCCAAGTCAGACAAAGGACCGCCAATATTATAAACATGGTTATTCATAATACGGTTGCCATAGGTAGCGCTGGGTACAAAGCCCCATTCAAAGCCCACAGAAATACCGGAATACTTCATATCGTGAACTTCATTATCCGCAATCTCAATATTATTGCCATTGATCACCACAATACCGCAGGATGATTCATACCGCACGCCGCAATTAAAAATATGGTTTCCATTGATTCTGCAATCACGGGCTGCCAAAGCAGCATCCCCGGCAGCATCTGCGCCGTCCACTTTTACTGCGCTGGCGCAAATATCATCTATGCGGTTATTGCAAATGTATATATTATTGCAACCCTTTCCAATCTCAATGGCATGTACGCCCAAACCATGAATCCAGCAATTTTCGATACTGCAGCGGGCCGCATTCTTATAGGCAATCGCGCCGGGAGCCCAGCACATAGCCTGTAAGTCGCTACCATGGGGAATATCGGAATCAAACACAAAGTCCAGCTTCTCATCCAATGCCACCATGCTGGCATAATCGCCCTTGGAACAGGCAATCTCCAAATTCTTGAAATGCACATCATCGCCATTGATACGGAACAACTGGCTGTGAACAGGTGCCCAAGCCTCCAATTCAGCAGGATCAGCATTGATATCTTCCGGAATGTAATACACTACTTCCTGCTCCCGATCCAAATACCAATGATTGGGCTTGCAGAACGCATTGGGAATATTGGTCAAATAATAATATACCGCACCATGATCGTTTTCCTCATAACTGGCTGTACAGGAGAAACGGGAACGGTAAGCCATTGTCAATCTGCAGGTAGCAGGGTCATAGCTTTCCACAGGGGTATGCTCATCCACCCAGTAATGGTAGAAATTAAAGATTGCGTCCTCCATGCGGTCCAGCCCCGCCACGTCTTCCTTCTTCAGCTCCACCCATTTGGAAGAGCCGCTGACATGGCTGGCTGCAAAGTGACCGCCCTTACGGCCTTCCTCCGTTGCAACAACATGCAATGTACCTTCCTCGGGATAACGGGTAATATCCGCCCGCTTTCCATTTACGAAGAAATCGGTAAAATGCCAACCGCCCTCTCGGGAAGGAAGCTTGGCAGAAAAACAGTCAACGCCATTGAACTGATCTTTTTTCCAACCTTCTACTTTAACGCCGCCAACAACACGCTTACGGCTACCCCAGGAAGTAATGGTTACACCATTGGGAATCTCCAGCGGTGCGTAAGGAATATAAAAATCATCCATCAAGTAGACAGTCATTGGTCTGTCATTGCCCGCCTGACGCATATAGTTGACCATCCACAGGGCATGTCCCAGGGTTTTTACCGGACCGTTACCTGCCTGATCAGCTACCGGTGCCAAACCATTGCAATACTTATTATCACCGTATTGTTGAGACACAAAAATTCTTCCGGAATTGGCAATTTGATACATAAAGGTTACCTCCTCATTTCATATCAGCACACCTAGGCATGCCTAGCCAATCGTATCTGTGTTCAGTATAACAACACACTCTTGATTTTACAAGCCATTTATGCTAAAATTATTGGACAAATATTAGTCGGAAAGAAGGCTGTCCTATGGAAAGTGCAAAGCATTTAATCGATGGAAACGTACAATATCTCTTTGCTTCTGCACGACATACCAATGTGCAATGCGCAACCCATATGCATGTAACTATGGAAATTGTCATGGTCACCCATGGCTGTCTGACCATGACAATTGACGGTAAATCCTATCACATTCAGCAAGGGCAGGGCGCATTTGTTCCTCCCTTTGCTACCCATAGCTTCACATCGGCGGAAGAAAACCGATGCCATGTATTGATGTTTTCCAAGATCTTAGTGCCCTATTTTATGGAATCTCTGCAGTATAACGCCCCGCAAACGCACGTGTTCCCCGTCTCCCGGTCCTGCATGGAAATAGCAGAGGAATGCCTTCCCCACACAAAAAATGCGCCGGACTGCATCACCGCCCAAGCGGTTTTAGCGCCTCTGTGTCTGCAAATTCAAAAACATTGCCAATTCAACAAACGCACCAAGCCGTTGCAGGACACTCTGACCATCGCGCTGGAATACATGGATCATCATTTCACCGAGGAGCTAACCCTCACCAACGTTGCCCAAGCCATTGGCGTACATCCGGTGACTTTGAGCAAGCTTTTCTCCCGCCATTGCGGCGTAAACTTCAATTTTTATCTTCAGTATCTGCGCTGTTCTCATGCAGCCAACTTAATCAAGAGCAAGCAAATTTCCTTTTCTGATGCAGCCCTCTCTTCCGGCTTTGGCAGTATACGAAGCTTCAACCGGGCTTTCCAAAGTATTTATGGGTTAACCCCCAGTCAATACCGCCGTACAGATGAAAACGCAGACGGACCGTAATCCGTCTGCGTTTTTACTTACTCTATATTGGCGCTCAAATCTGCCTGACCCAAAACAATGGTTTCATAATCAACATCGATGACAATGCTTTCTGTCAAGGTGTCCAGCATCTGGCTGCTCATTTCTGAAACAAGCCCATCCCTGCCGTAAATCAGCCAACTCTCTTCTCCTGCGGAGTAGTACATAATGTGGTAACCGAACTCGGTCTTCACCAGACCGGTATCGCCCACCTGCCGGCTTTCATCAAACATCCAGGCATCAAAGGCTTCCACCATGTAGCCGGTGGGAACCTGAGAATACAAACCGCCATTGGTATTGGAGCCGCCATCAACAGAATGTTCGTTTGCCAGCTGGGCAAAGGCTTCTTCCGTGGCCTCCCCCTTCTTCCAGCTGTCCAGCAATGCCTGGGCCTCCTTGCGGCAAGCCTCCCACTGGGCATCCGTAGCTGTCACATAACCGTTGCTGTCCTTCTCGCAGCCCTCGGGCTCTATGAGAATATGCCGCACATCCACCAGCTTTCCGGATTCCTTGGTGACACCGTACTGACTCTCAAAATCATCTGCATGGGCATCAAAATACTCGGAAATCTCTTCCTCTGTGGGATTCATGGTTTCATAGATGGCATTGAAGTAGCATACACCCAGATAATAATCGTACATATAATCCAGATATGCTTCCACTGTGCAGCCGGGACCCATATCCGCCTGGATCATGGCTTCTGCGCTTTCGAACTCATATTCCTGAGCTGCTTCCTCCAGACCTGCTTTCATATCCGCAAGGCTCTGCTTCACATCATCGGGAAGGCTGTATCCCGCCTTCTCTGCTTCGATGCACAGAATCTGATACCGCTTCCAGGTGGCCAAAGACAGATCCACAAAATACTGCTCCCAGGTGGTTTCTCCGGACATAATCTGCTCTGCCAGGGGTTTGCTCAGATCAATATCCACCTGCGTACCGTAGTACTCCAGGAAGTTATACACCTGCATCCAGTAGTAAACCTGGAATTGGGCATTGGTCAGAGTCTTGCCCTCCATGGTAACGATCACATCGTCCATGGCTTCGTGCAACGCATCGCCCTCGGCAATATACTGATCCTTCACCGCGGCACTTATGCCGTAGGTAGGATTGGTGCCGGTCTGGGAAGCCTCGGTTTCCGTAGGCTCCGTTCCGGCGTTACCGCCAAAAACGCCACTTTGTGACAGTAAAACGCCCGCAGCTGCGCCAAACAGCACCAAGGCTGCGCCAACGACGGCTGCAATCACAATCTTAAGCCATGTTCTCCTTCTGGGCTTAACAGGCTCCAACATTATCTGGGGCGCTTCATTATCCTTGCCGCAGGCAGGACAGACCGAATTCTGCTCCTCCAACTCAGCATTGCAAAACTTGCAGTTCATAGATTCCTCTTTTCTCCCTCAGTCAGGGCAAATGATGGGGCTAGTTTAACACAGCTGCAATCTAAATGCAATAAAAAACAGGAAATGTTTACAAAACCGCAAAATTCTCTTATGAGCCCTTGAAAAAAATAAGAAAAAATGATAACATATATGATTGAGATAGTATTGTCGGAGGATAGACAATGAACAAGCAAACAACAGTCATTTCTCAGGAGCAACTGCAACAGCAATTTGCATACTGTGATCAAATAAATATGCTTTGGAACAGCCGCGGCATTACCCCTACCGCCTATGTGGAAACCTATGGATGCCAGCAAAACGAGGCGGATTCTGAAAACATTCGGGGTCTGCTGAGCCAAAGCGGCTATACCATTACGGACACCGCCGAGGGTGCGGATGTGGTGGTAATGAACACCTGCGCCATTCGGGAACATGCGGAGCAGCGGGTATTTGGTAATTTGGGCGCATTGACCCATACCAAGCGCCGCCATCCCGATCAGAAGATCTTTCTCTGCGGCTGTATGGCAGGCCAAACCAAAGTATCTGACCGGATTAAAAAAAGCTATCCCCATGTTGATGGCGTATTTTCCACCCATCACCTGTGGCAATTCCCGGAGATTCTATATCGTGTGCTCACCGGCAAAAAACGAATTTTCTATGTAGAAGATGAAGCCGGTTCTATTGCGGAGGGTCTGCCCCATCTGCGGGATTCCAAGCTAAAAGCCTGGGTTTCCATCATGTACGGCTGCAACAATTTCTGCACCTATTGCATTGTCCCCTATGTGCGGGGGCGGGAACGCAGCCGTAAAGCGGAGGACATTCTGAACGAATGCCGCAGTCTTGTGGAAAGCGGTGTAAAGGATATTACGCTGCTGGGTCAGAACGTGAACTCCTATGGAAAAGATCTGGATGAGGATGTTGATTTTTCCGATCTTCTTTCGATGATTGCCCAGATTCCCGGCGATTTCCTGATCCGCTTTATGACGAGCCATCCAAAAGACGCTTCCAAAAAGCTGTTCGATACCATGTCAGCCTATCCCAAGATCGCCAAGCAGCTTCACCTGCCCTTCCAGTCCGGCTCCAGCCGCGTGCTGAAGGCGATGAACCGGCATTACGACCGGGAGAAATATCTGGAGGCGGTGGGTTACGCCAAGTCTGTGATGCCGGAGCTTGTCCTGACCAGCGATGTGATTGTGGGCTTCCCCGGCGAAACCGCAGAAGAATTTGAAGAAACAATCTCCCTGATCCGGCAGGTGCGCTACGATTCTCTGTTTACCTTTATTTTCTCTCCCCGGGCGGGCACTCCTGCCGCCTCTATGGATGACCCCACCTCCAAAGAGGAAAAAAACCGCCGGTTCGACCGGCTGTGTGCTGTGCAGAACGAAATCTCCGAGCAGATTCACAACGCATACATTGGAAAAACAATGCGCTGTCTGATCGATGGCAAAGACAAGGATCTGCTTACAGCCCGCACAGAGGGCGGCCGCCTTGTGCGGTTCTCCGGCCCGGAATCGCTGATCGGCACATTTGCCCGCGTCACCATCACCGGTGCTACAACATGGAGTCTGACCGGCACACTTTGCACTCCCTAACTATTTTTACAGAAAGAGGTTACGCCTATGGCCGCACCCAATACTGAAATGACGCCCATGCGGCGGCAATATTATCAGATCAAGGAGCGCAATCAGGATTGCATTTTGTTTTTCCGGCTTGGTGACTTCTATGAAATGTTTGATGAAGACGCCCGGCTTGCCTCCAAGGAACTGGATCTGACACTGACCACCCGGGACAGAAATAAGCCCAAGGAAGAACAAACCCCTATGTGTGGCGTTCCCTATCATTCTGTGGATGCTTATATCGCCCGGCTTGTTGCCAAGGGCTACAAAGTAGCTGTTTGTGAGCAGATGGAAGACCCTTCCCAGGTCAAGGGCATTGTAGAACGGGACATTTCCCGCATTATCACACCCGGTACTGTTACGGAAAGCTGCATGCCGGACGAAAGCAAATGCAATTACATGGGCTGTCTGTATGCTGACGGCGGCAGAATCGGTCT
>JAZRBJ010000033.1:0-3948 GCA_045635065.1 Faecousia sp.
CCGCCAGGCTCATCAGTGGACACTACACCGGAAGGCTTTATACACACAAGCAACGAATCATCAACATATACAAGTTCCAATTTCTTCACCTCTTATTCCCATTTTATCAAAATGTATACGATTTTTCAAGCATAAGGAGGCGCACCAATGAAACTCGTAGTACTGGACGGCACAGGCCTGAACCCTGGCGATTTAAGCTGGGATTGTCTTAACATATTCGGTGAAGTGACCGTTTATGACAAAACCACCTCAGAAGAGCAAACCATCGCCCGGCTGCAAGGGGCATCAATAGCCATATCCAACAAAACGCCCATCAACGCCCGAATACTGGATGCCTGTCCCGATGTTAAACTGATTTGTGTTCTAGCAACGGGCTACAATGTAATCGACTGCGAGGCTGCCGCTCAAAGAGGAATTCCGGTTTGTAATGTTCCCGATTACGGCACATCTGCTGTGGCGCAATTTACTTTTGCTCTTATGCTGGAAGTATG
The DNA here is from genome assembly GCA_045635065.1 of Faecousia sp. GTDB lineage: Bacteria > Bacillota > Clostridia > Oscillospirales > Oscillospiraceae > Faecousia. The sequence goes on from JAZRBJ010000033.1 coordinate 492, forward strand.
TCATCAAATCGGTCACCACGACAAATTGGTTCACCAAGGAAAATGGAGCAGCTGTCCCACCTTCTGTTTCTGGGATACTCCCCAGATGGAGTTAGCCGGAAAAACCCTTGGTATCATTGGTTTTGGTAGAATTGGTCAGGCTGTCGCCAGAATAGGCGCTGCATTTGGTATGAAAATAATTGCATACAGCCGCACACAACACGAAAAAGGAAAGCTCCTTGCAGACTATGTCCCTCTGGATGATCTCCTTGCCCAATCCGATTTTATAAGCATACATTGTCCTCTGACTACCGAAACAACAGAGTTAATTAATGCCGTTACCCTGCAAAAGATGAAGAATTCTGCCATTCTGATCAACACCTCCCGGGGTGGTGTTCTGAATGAATCCGATGTAAAATCCGCCCTTGAATCCGGAAAGCTGCGTTATTGTGCAGTAGATGTTGCCGCTGTGGAACCTATGCCCGCTGATTCTCCCCTGCTTAGCGCACCAAATTGCATGATTACCCCCCACATGGCATGGGCGCCTGTGGAAAGCCGTCAGAGAATTTTGGATTGTACTGTACGCAGCATTACCGCCTTCCTTAATGGCAAGCCAGAAAACACAGTAAATTAATAAGTGCCGCTGGAAAACCAGCGGCACTTATCTCATTTATCCGTGGTAGCGATCAAAGGCTTCGTAAGCAGCCAGGTTGCAATCTGTGCCATATCCTTGGAACTTTGCCGAAAACCATCATTATGCCATTGGATAACCATAGAAAGCAATCCGCACACAGCGAAAGTTAAGGCGAGGTTCTGAACATCCTGAGATAAGGGGCGCAAATATGCAGGCATCATTCCCTCGTTCAGTGCGTGCTCCGTTGCTCTCTCCACTAATACGCCGGTAAGGCAATTCTTACAGAGCGCATCCAGCAAATCCCGATTATCATACCAAAAATCAAAATACCTTTGCAGGTCTTGCGCAGGAGTATTTTTTCTGCTACGACTTACACCCGACTGCTCGAATTCCATCAATGTATGATCCAGCAAAGCCATCAATGCGCCATCCTTACCGGAGAAGTAACGATAAAAGGATTTCCGCGGCACATGAATACGCTCACATAAATCACTGATGGATAATTCTTCATAAGGCGTAGATCTCATTGCATCCAATAATGCCTTTTCCAGCTGTCTTTGACGCACTGCTGACTGTTCGGTTTTACAAAGCTTATACACACTTTTATCCTCCTCTCATATCCTTAGAAGCTATTATACCAAAATGTGTAAATTATTCAACTATTTTTGTGTATTATATCTAAATTAGCCCTTATATAAATTATTATTCGGTGTCACAAAAAGTCTTTTTTGCCCCTATTTATTAATCACTAAATGCTATATAATTAGCTATGATTAAGGCAGGTTTACCTGCAAATTCGAAGGAGGAAATAGTATGGCAAACCCCCAAAAATTGGATGACAAGGGTTTCCGCAAATTTGGAATTCGTGATAAAATTGCATATGCTGCCGGTGATTTCGGTTGCAACATGAGCTTTGCCTTAAAAGGTACAGTTCAAACCTTCTGGCTTGTTTACATGATGCTGGAAACCGGTCTTTTGTCCATATTACTGTTGCTTGTTCAAATCTGGGACGCAGTCAACGATCCTTTGATTGGAAGCATGATTGACAAAGACACACGACATTACAAGCGTGGCAAATTTAAGCAGTATATTTTAATTGGCGCATGTGGCTTGCTGGTAGGCGGTGCGGCAGTATTCCTACCCTTCCCTAATCTGGACAAGGTATTTAAAGCTTTCCTGTTTATCTTTGGATATATTATTTGGGATGCCTTCTATACTGTCGCCAATGTGCCCTACGGCTCTATGCTTTCTCTGGTCACTGAGGATGCAGGTGAGCGTGCCCAACTGTCAACCTGGCGTTCCATCGGCTCCATGATTGGTAACATTCTTCCCAATGTCATTCTTCCCATGCTGATTTGGAAAAAGGTTAATTACGATGGCACCTCCAGTTTCCTGGACAAAATTGTTATTCCAGACGGATTTACCGCAGAGCAATTTTTTACCAATCCAATAACCGGCGAACCCTACGCAATCGGCGACAAGGTGCTTAGTCCCGAAACCGGCAAGCAAGTTGAAATTTTGTTAGGTGAGCGTGTATTCTGGGTAGCGCTGATTATGGGCGTTATGGGCTTTATTGCCTTCCTATTTATGCTGAAGAACATCACCATCCGTGTTGATGAAAATACTGTCAAGACCAATGAGCAAAGTGCCAAGTTCAATATTATCAAGTCCTTTGGCAACTTTATGCGTAATCGCCCCGCTGTGGGTGCAACCCTGGCAGCTATGGGTATGTTCCTTGGCATGAACTCTGCCACCACTGCCACCACCATTATGTTTGCCACCTATTTTAACATGGCATCCTTGTCCGGTGTTGTTCAGTTGATTGGTTTCTTCCCCATGCTTCTGTTTATGCCCTTCATTACCAAGATTGTAAATAAGTTTGGCAAGAAGGAAGCTTCCGTCGTCGGAACCATTGTTTCCCTGGCAGGCGGTTTGATCATGCTGATCTTCCCTCTAATCAAAAATACCTCTACCGCACTTATTGTTTACCTGCTGGGCCTTGTTGTCTTTGGTTTTGGCATGGGTGTCTACACTTGTGTTTCCTGGGCTCTCATGGGCGATGCCATTGATTACAATGAATGGAAGTTTGGAACCCGTGAAGAAGGCACTGTATATGCTCTGCACTCCTTCTTCCGCAAGCTTGCTCAAGGTATAGGCCCCTCTATGGTTCTGTTGCTCATGGGCGCACTTGGCTATGTTTCCAGTCTGGGAACAATTGGTCAGAGTGCACAGACCTCTCACAACATGTGTTGGCTGGTTGCCGGACTGTATCTGTTCTCCGCAATTCTTCAATTCATTGGCATTGCATTTATTTACAACATTGATAAGAAGACTCTCAATACCATGACTGCTGAACTGGCAGCCCGCAAGAACGCTAAATAACTCATTACAAAAAATGCCACCGGATTGATCCGGTGGCATTTTTTATACCTTAATTCCCAGCTCAGCAGGCTGAAATCTGGGGCAAACATTTTCTGACGAGGTAATGACGGACGCTGCAAGCACTGAACCAATTTCAATAGCCTCCGGCAGTTCTTTTCCATAAGTAAGCCCAATAGAAACGCCTGCGCAAAACGCATCACCTGCGCCGGTAGTATCCTTTACCTGCACCTTGCGAGCAGCGCATACTCCTTTCTTGCCGTAGCAGTCCGCATAAACGGCGCCCTTTTCTCCCATAGTCACTACCATGGAGGGAATTTTAGCATCCATAACCTTTTGACTAAGAACATTGCAAAGTGCCTCGGGAGAACATGCGCTATAATCATCTAAAAACAGCTGTCCTGCCTCTTGTTGATTGCAAATAAAACAATCAAATTTTTGCAGGAAATCTCTACGTTGCGCAGC
>JAZRBJ010000034.1:0-19987 GCA_045635065.1 Faecousia sp.
CTGTGGGGCTATCGGTGTTCGACTCCCCTCAGCTTAACCAAAATAAAATGGGTTGCTGCAATTGCAGCACGCCATTTCTCCCTTTTATGTTTCATCCTCTGCCAGAGTTTCCTGCCGGGCTGTGGTTTCCACGGAAGCCTCCGTTGCCCCCTCTGCCCGGAAAATCCTGCCCCCCGACAGCTCCCCGGCGCTTGCAGGCGGGAACCAGGAAACATCCCAGGAAAGAACCGCGCCCTGATACCCCGTTATAACGACCTCCGCCCCGTACCCGTTTTCGAGGTTCAGCTCCAAGTACCCGGCAACCGCTCCATCCACGGTCAAAGTTACATACAGGGTGCTTTTCCGGTTAAAATCGTCGGGCAAATTGGCATTTTCCATGCGAATTCGAACTTCGTCCCCGGGCAAAACACTTCCGGATTGAAAATCCCCGGCATTGGCCAGCACCCCCGGCTCTGCGATTTGAATCATATTATCCCCATTTTCAACACTCACCGTAAACCATGCCCAGGTAGCGCTGACCAGACAGCCAACGCACAAAAGAATGCTGCACACGGAAGAGATCAGCACTTTTGCCAGTTGTTTTTCCGATATCTTTTCTCCTGCAGGAACAGAAAACAAACCCTTGCTTCCCATGAAACAGCCTCCTTTCAAACATGATTTCCGGGGGTCAGTTGACCTGCTGGGCAAACACGGTAATGCCCAGCTCCACGGCGGGCGCATCCACCCCCCGATAATTGGCGGCATTGCCCACAGCTTCCGGCATATAGACGATCAGCGCCGCATAATGGGCGGTTTCCCCCGCCTCAAAAATATATGGCGACATTACCGACCAGGTTCCCAGCGTTCCCCATGTATCCGGCGCATGGTTTCTGGCCGCCAGCCGGTCAGCCACCATTTCCTCCAGCTGCGCCTGACTTTCACTGAACACCACGCCATAGCAAAGGTAATTGGGCAGATAGATTTCCTCTCCCCGTTGATTTCTGCCGGTGGTCACTTTTTCCACGGTAACGGCAACCTTATACTGAAAATCCGCATCTCCCAGATTGTCGATTTTCAGATATACCACCTGAGTATAACCGGGCTCATAGAGCGCATCCTTAAGAAACGCCTCGGTGGTTCCCTGGAGGGGCTTGTAGCCGCCGCTGACCCGGTTTTTGTATTGCACATCCACATCCAGCACGCCGAAACGGAATTCATTTTTCACTTCGTCCGCATCGCTGAACCATGCCAGAGAAGCGCCGGTGCCCAGCACCCACCAAATCAAAAACAGGCAGGCGGAAAGGGCCAGTGATCCCTTTATCCACTTTTTTCGATTCACGGTACACTGCCCCCTTTCTGCCTTATTCCTCTTCCTTTTTCCTTCTGAATGCCAAAAGAATCAGCCACAGCCCGGACAGGGTCATGATGCCCAGCCACAGGAAAATATGACTTTCATCGCCGGTTTTGGGAGGATCGGGGTCATCGGGTTCCACTTCATATTCCTCGATCCTGAATTCCCAGTCCAAATAGCCGGTTTGCTGCTGCCAGGTGTTATCCAGCTCTGCGGGCACATCCAGAATCACCTGCAGATTCACCTCACCGCCGGAATACAATGTGCCCAGGCAAATCCAATCCGTCAGCTGGGCGGTTTCATGGGCAGCGGCATCAAACATGTAAGCCATGGTGTTGTTTTCATCCTTTTCCACCCGCAGACGCAGCTGAGAAAGAAATTCCCTGCTATCCTCATGGGCGCCCAGGGCCCGCAGGTAAATTTTCACCTTGACCTTGTTGGACGCCTCATTTTTCACGGTGATGGGCTGGGTGATGCTGTCACCGGGCATAACATCCTTAAAATTGGGAAACAGGTCCGTGGGAGAATAGGCGCTTCCCGGGGCAAAAACAAATTTTCCCGCATTTCCGCTGTAGGTCACATTTCCCTCTGCCGCCATAACCGGCATGACGCAAAGCAGCAAAAGGGCGCAGACGCAAAACAGCCGTAACCATTTTTTCACAGTCCCGCCACCCCCTATTTCCCGGGCCAGCCGGCGGCCTGCCAGGGCTGCTCTGCGGGGTTGTTCTCACTTTGCACCGCGTAAGCGTTCACCGTCAGCTGCAGGGTTTGCCCGATATGGGTCTGATCCACCTTGCTGCCCACGATTTCCACCTGAGAAAACAGAGCCTGGGTGGTGCTGCCGGGGTAAAGAATGTGATTGTAATAATAGAAGCCCTCCCAATAGGTCCAATTCCGGGTATCAATATCCAGCTTCAAACATTCCTCCGGGCTGAGGGAGGCGTGAGAAGCGCCCTTCACCAGCTCTACCCGCAGGTAAAAGGGATGGTCGCAAATATTTTCCACCGTTACCTGCTTGGAAACGATGTCTCCGGGAATGATGTAAACACCCGTTTCCGGGAAGGCTTCGCCGTTGGCAGTTTTTTCGTGGATCCGCAGAGAGATCCCGCCGGAGGTCACCACATTGGTGGTCTTACCTACGGTGGTATAGTAGGCCAGGGTCGGCTGGGTAAAAACCATAGCAAAAACGGCAGCCAGCGCAACCAGCAGAAGTCTTCGTTTTTCCTTCATGGGTGTCCTCCTCTCCGGCGTTTATTTTGGGAAAAAGGGCAAAAGCGACAGCCAAAGCCGGCGTTTTTCCCGTTTCCAGTATTTTTGTTCTCTTCCTCTTGTGCGACGAATTTCCCGCTTAATATATTTCAGATCCTGACTAAAATCATCAATGCGCATCACAACAACCGTCAGTATGAGAATTGCTATGAATACGCATGCAAAAAACACCGCCGCAAAAAGGAGCATATCACTTGCGGTGTGCATTTTGCTTCTCCTTTTTGCTGCCGAACCAATCCCGAACACCCTTTTTCGCAGGCTTGGGAGAGACAATGATCCTTTCTCCCTTCTCGCACACCGGGCAGATCATACGCCCTTCGGGAACCGGCGCGCCACAGCATACGCATACATCCAAGCCCTGCCGGTCTAATTCTTTTTCTTCCATTTTTCTCTTCCTTGCTGATCGTGGGGTCTGCGTCCGCAACCTGAAGTCTCAGACGCAGAACTATGCTTGTTGCTTATGTCAGAAAGGGGTTCCCCTTTCCATGTTGCTGCCCTTCGGCAATCAAAAGACACCCGTATAACCCGGAAACAAATGCCCATTGCCCGCAGGGTACGCCCGGATTAACAATAGAGAGGTAATCACTGCAATCTCGGACGCCCACTCCCTGCAGGCAACCGGCACACCCATGCATTCCCTTACACAGGTAAGGACCATACCGATGTCCTTTGATTGCCACCCAATCCCTTGCGGGGCTGGGTGGCGGGAAAACAAACATTACTTAACAGTTGCGTTAGCAGTGTTGCCTGTAACCAAAGTAGCCAGGTTCTCAGCAGTCAGAGAAACGCCGTTAATGGTGCAATTCTCGAAGGTAACTGCTGCTCTTGCATCAATCGCATAACCTTCCGCAAAGTCACAGCCAACAAACTCCGTGGGAGCATAAGGACGGCAGAACTTGTATCCCTGACCTTCACCAAACTGGCAATCCACAAACTTCACTTCGCCGATGGTACCGGCATAGGAAGTCCAGCCGTTGAATGTACAGTTGGTAGCCTCCAGACCCTGATTTGTGCCCTGATCGCAGGAAATGGTATAAACAGGGCCGTCAATGATCACATTCTCCAGAATAACCTTGGAGCTTTCGTCACTGTTGTGGTTAACAAACACGCCACGCATACCCTTGTTGATGGTCACATTCTTGATCATGCCACCGGTGGTGCTGATGGCAGAGTCCCAAGTGCCCCACTTGTTGACACCGAAGGAGTTGCCGTTACCGTCAAAGGTGTTACCCTTTTTAATGTTGATACCGGTAGCGCCGTAAGCATTGCTTACTGCGTCTGCAGCTGCCACAGTAATGTCGTCAACCAAAATGACATCCTTATCTCCATCCAGCATTTCCTTCAGGCCGGCAACATCGGATACAGGATGGCCGCCGTTGAGGGTAATGTTCACATTACCTGCGCCGGTAGCACTATAAGCTGCGCCGTGGATGAGGTTATCCGTAAGGTCAACGCCCTCGGTGATGTTTGCAGTCAGTGTGCCGGTAAAGGTGCAGTTGTTAAAGACAACATCTGCGCCGCCGTTGTGCCATACGCCTGCGATACCGCCCATCTCTTCTGCATCAGCAGCCTCGGCAGCATCCGTAATGGTTACATCGCCGGTTACAGTCACATTATCAAACTGGTTACCGTAGTGGGCGATACCGAATGCGCCGCCCACATCACAGGTGGTGCCAATAACATCAATGTTGGAGGTAATGTTCTTAAAGGTGTGACCACCCTCACCGTTGAAGCCAACAACGCCACCTACATAAGTACGGTATGCACGGCCGTTCTCAATGGAATTAGCATTGACGTAGGAGGTATCATCCACATTCACAGTAATGTCAGTCCAGTTTGCGTAAGCATTCTTACCGGCAACACCGCCCACATAGGCCATACCGTTGACCTCAACATGACCGATCACGGAGATGTTGGTGTACTTGGAGGTGTAGGGAGTACCTGCCACAACGCCCACATTCAGGCGGCCGGAAACCTTTGCGTTCTTGACGGTCAGGTTTTTGATTTCGCCATCGGTGGTGAAGCCGAACAGACCGACATCGGAGTTATATCCGGTAACCTTCAGGTTGCTGATGGTGTAACCCTGGCCGTCAAAGGTGCCCTCGAATTTGTTGGTGCTGGTGCCAATGGGCGCCCATTCTTCACTGCCCAGGCTGATGTCTGCGCCCAGCTTGACGGTTTTGTTCTTAAAGCTGTCCACAAGTACAGTAGCCCCGCCGGCAGCATAGGTAGCCACAGGTGCAGTTGCAGTGCCGTTTACGATTGCTGCCAGACCTGCCAGCTCCTCAACTGTGTCAATCACAAACTCTGTCGCATCGGGATCTTCCAGATACCAGTCGATATTGGTAGCGCCCTTCCACAGAGTGGCTTCGCTGTCGTAGTCATCGCCGAAAGAGTCCTTTTCGTCCTCATGAACAACCTGAGTAGCAATCAGGGAAACGCCGATGTCCAGCTTCAGAACCTCGTCCTTGTTTTCATTGTTCATGTTGTAGTAGTTGTCATGATTGCCATCGCTGTAGTCCGTATCGGGCTGCCAGTACAGAACAACGCCAAAGACATCTGAGTCCTCACCGGCTTCCAGCTTAACACCGTTCATGCCAAAAGCAAAATCCTTTAAAGCGACCCAGTTGGTAATGTTGTTAACAACTTCATCTCTGTCAACGGAATTAACGCCGCCATCAACGATACCGACCTTGATCACATCGCTGAGCTTCTTGCCGTCAACAACTGTCTCGTTCAAAACATCCAGTGTCAGGGTGTACTGCAGAGCCAGAGTGCCAACATTCTTAACCTGCAGATTTTCGTATGCCACAGCGCCGGGCTCCCACAAATCGTGGTCAACATCGTCAAACAGGACGGTGCTTCCATCCACTTCCACATCGTTTGCCATCAGTTCCACATCCAGATTACCGGCAGCAATGGTATTGCGGTCGCTGGTAACCTCGTCCGTGAACCAAGCAAAGGTAGTACCCACCAGCATGCTCACGCACAGCAACAGGGAAATGATGCTGGTGAACAACGCGCTGCGGGTATGATTTTTCTTGTTCATAGAATTCTCCTCCTAAAAGATTGTCATTTAATTGCTTTTAATTTCCTGGGTCTGAGTCACCAGCGCAAAGGCCTCCTGCGCAGTATCCACGCCCTCGCCCAGATTTTGCGCCTGCACCGCCTCACCGGTCACCACCATGCTGAAGCGGCCCTGCATAAACAGCGCCATATCCTGCTGTGTCAGCTGATAGGGAATGTTGACCCAGGTGAACAGCACAGCGCTTCTGCCGGTCTCCAGCACACTGTTGTAATAGAAGGTGTAGGTAACCGTATCGGCAGCAGAATCCACAACGGGATTGTTGTCATAGGTCCAGTTGGCATCTGCGGTCAACAGGAACTTGGGATTGGTGTACAGCGCCTGGCTGTAAAGATCGCCGTTTGCGTTGTACAGCATATCCAAAGGACTCAGATTGTAATTTGCCAGCATATCCAGCAAATCCCGGGCATTGTCGAAGGTAACCTTCATCCGAACATACTGGGGGTAAGAGCCGGTATTCACCGTGCTGGGCCGCTTAAACAGCATATCGCCGGGGAGAATCTTATCATAAGCAAAGGTGCCGTCGCTGCCGGCATCCCCCTCAGCGCCCACAGTTTTGTCGTTGGCAGCGTCAAACTTGCCGTCGCCGTTGACATCCACCGCCTCCATTACATCTACGGAGAATATTTTATCTGCATCATCACCGCCGGCAACCTGGAAACGGTTGGTCACGGAATCCCCATCGGAGAACCACGCCAAAGTACCAAAGGACAAAATAGCGATCATGATCACCGCCACTGCCAGAGCAAATATCTTTTTCTTATTCATTCGTCTTTCCTCCTTCCTTCTGAATTTTGTATTTCAGAATCATGGACAGCGCACCCGTCCACGATTGAGAAAGCGTCTTTCTTTTTCCGGGTCAGCAAATCCGGCAGAAACACCGCCGCCAGCAGCACCCCGCACAGGGCAATCGCCACATACATCCCCGGGGGACTTTGTATATAACCGGACACATAACCCAACAGGGGAACGGAAAACACCGGCACGCCAATGAGATTGTTAAAATGCACCGGGGTAGAATCCTGAGATCTGTTGGCATCGCCCTTGGTGGTAAATTCCCGCTTTGCGCTGTCAATGGCAACCACCCGGTGGGTGGCTACCATCAGCTCCTCATTCATCACAAAGGTAATAGGGTCTCCCACCTTTACGCTGTCGGGATCCACGGTTTTCACATACAGCAAATCCCCTTTGCTGTAGGTTGGCTCCATGCTGGAAGAAATCACCCGAAACACCCTTAGACCCACCAGACGGGAGCCCATGAGAAAGATCGCCAGAAGCACCACCAGAACCACCAGTACCGTGGTTGCCGTGTCCCAAATCTTCTTAAGCTTTTTCGGCATCTGCATAAAAGCGTTCCTGCTTTCTTCTTAATTCACCGGATTGGCTTCAGGGATTGGTTCCCTGCTGGGGGAAGGTGTATTCATAGCGGCCTGCCACAATGTAGTTGTCGGTTTCCGCGCCGTTTACCACCTCATACAGCCGCAGCTCCACCGTAATGGTGGTACCGGCATTCTCACCGGTCAGATCCTTGGCGCCGCACAGGAAGCCGATACCGTCGTTGCCGTATTCACACAGCATTTCATAAGTAACCGCGAAGCCCTCGCCCATGGACTCGACCAGACGAATCTGCTCACCGGCAGGCACATCTGTATCCGCCTGCAAAACGATCCACCGATCCTCATTGTACCGGCACCATGCGTCATAATAGCCCGCCAGGGCAATGGAATTTGCCGGCACATCCTCATCCGCCCATACGACAAAATCTGCAATGTATTTCTTATTGGCTTCGCTTTGGACTTCTTCATAGCTCTCCACAGGCTGGAACTGATAGGCAGTATCCAGTGTCATATTTTTCGTAGGCTGCCCGATCCATGTGGAGTAGGCAATATCCAATGCCCCCAAATCGGTAACATGGGCCTGGAGGTCATAATCCTTGTTGAAGGCATCCGTCTCATGGGAGCGCTGATAAGCCGTCAGCTTCACATTCAGGCTGATTTTCTGACCCATCAGCGCCTGGCTCAGCCGAATGCTTTCTTCCTCCGTCCCGCCCTCACCGGCGGTCTTTACCATGTGCAGCGCCAGAATGTAGGTATCCACCTCATTTTCTTCCTCCTGGTTGCCGCTGAGTACAGGGAAGCCCTTTTCCAGAATATCCGCCAGAGTGGCAGGGTCCTTGCCCATGCGCACAGGTCTCCACAGGTCACTTTCCTGAATATCCGCAAAGCTGGAAGGCACTGCCTCACCCTCCCCATACGCGCCGGGATGGACATACACCACAAAATTCTCTGCCACCTGCTTCAGCTGCGCCTTTGCCCCATCGTCTGTTACGGGCTGATCATTGAGCATGGCATTGGTGAAGGTCAACGCATACCGGAAGGAAAGGTCACCCTCGTTCTTGATTTGAATGGTCTCCAGAGCGGTGTAGCCCGGCTCCCAGCGAATATCGCTGTCAAACAGCTTGTGGGAGCTGCCGTTCAGGTCTACCTCCTGCCCGTTCTCCATTTTAAACAGTCCCACATCCAGCACGCCGATGTGAATCTCGTTTGCTGTGCTGGTCGCCTCGCTGGTAAACCAGGCGTAGGTCGTTCCCAAAAACATACTCACGCACAGCACCAGACACAGCAAGCTGGTCAGATACATCTGCAGCAGACCCTTTCCCTTGGGCTGCTTTTCATATTTTCCAAACTGTTTCATACTGTTGTCTCCTCTCCTTGAGTAAATTCATTGATTACATCCTCCAGCTGAGGTTCTTCCGGCGTTGCTGACCGGCTTTGACCTGCCAGCTGCTCCCGCAACGCCTGAAGCTCCGCCAGCATTTCCTCCGACTGCTTTCTCTGCTCCTCCAGAGCATCCTTCTCCGCCTGAAGCTCTGCCAGCTGCTCCGCCTTATACATTTTAAATATCTTTACGCAGTTCAGCCCCTGATAAAGAATCAGCAGCAGGAAGGGAATCAAAATACAGGTAATATATCCCGGGGTGGTTTTCAGAAACTGAAAAAAGGTTCCCGCCTTGGGAATCGCCCATTGGTACTTGCCCAGAATAAAGGGATAGGTAACCACCGTTTCATCATCCACCCCAGTGGTGGTGCCGTAGGTGATAAAGCCGGGATTTCCGTTGGCATCCGTGGTCTTTGCCCGAATCTTATGGGTCACCGTTGCGCCGTAATTGTGGGAATTCTGGGATTGGTAGGCGATAATATCCCCCTCCTGCAAGATGGTGGGGTCCACCTTTTTCACCAGCACCGCATCTCCGGCATCAAAATCCGTAGCGCTCATGGAATCCGACAGTACAATGTAACAGCGCATACCGAAAATATCCCGGTCGTTGCGGTCAAAGGTATTTACGGAAACAATGGTGAAGATCATCATGAATACCGCCACCGCCACCACAGCCCACACAAAAACCGTGGATAGAATTTTCCATAGCTTTTTCATAGATCCTTTCCTTCACTTTCCTTGAAGTATTGTATTACCGACACATAGATCACCCGGAATACATGCTCCGTGTAGCTTTCATCCCGGGGCATTTGGTCGTAATGAACCTTTACGGCAAAATCCAGAATCACATTAAAAATGTGGTTGAGGATCATCCAAACATCTGCTTCCTCTTTAAAGGCCGGCTGCAGGAATGCCACCACCGGCATAAAGCGCTTTTTATAATCCTCTGCGGCGTATTTTGCAAAATATGGAGAATAGTAATACCGCACATAGGTAAGACACTTTTCCCGATTATCCACAAAAAAGTTCCAAACCACATCAAAATACTGTCTGCACCGAATAGGGAAAATCAGTGTCCGGTCATACATAATACCGCTATTCTTCAGCACCAGCTCCACCAGCTCATTCACGATTTGGACAAAGGCCTTTTGGAACATATCCTCCTTATCCGCAAAACACCGGTAAATGTAGGCTTCATTCACAGAAGCCTCCTTTCCGATCTGTTTGGTGGAAGCCCTGTCAAGTCCCTCTCTGGCAATCACCTGAATGGTTCCGTTAAGCAGTTTGCAACGGACCTCCTCCTGGTTCATGGTTGTAAGCCTCCTTTGTTGTAAATGTTTACTACATTTTCCGTCAAAATATTGCAAACGCTGCGCGTTTGCCGGATTTACAGACGGTTATCAACAAAGGGCAATCCCGCCCCATGGCCTGCAGCGCCCTGATCCCGTCTGTACAAAATGACTGTACCGAACTTCAGAATTGAATCTTGCGCCACTGCCCAAGGCAGTCCACGGCGCAGGCACTAGGGCTCAGGCACAGTCTGAATGTTTACAATGCTTTCTTTTCCACATCGCTTGCACTTGATTGGCAGATCCTTTACCTCCGTGGTAGGGAGCAGCCAAAGCACCGTATGCTTACCGCAAGCCGGGCAAAGAAAGCGTCTTAAACCTACTTTGCTTTCTTCTTTTTTAATTGTTTCCTGCAACTTTTCTCACCCCATTTTTCCGTAGCAAAAAAGCCAAATAAAAAAAGCCTGCACCAATACCGCATAAGCGATATATGGCACAGGCTCTAAGGCGCAGGCGCATATTAAAATGCTTGCATAGCACGCGTAAATTCCTTCACCACATAGCTATGTTATGTGATCCTCCTTGCAAACAGAACCACATAAATTCCGCTATATGACATAGGCACGCAATGTACACATACTTATTCTAGTATACTTCCTATTTTCACTTAAGTCAATTTCCATATTGTAAAAATTTCCCTATTTGGCAAAATGTTTTTTGTGCAACAATATTAACAATCCCTGCAAAATCCACGCCCACCCGTCCATCGGCTGAACCATCACAGGTATATACTGTTTGCATTATATAATGTAATAATCTATATGTAAAGAGAAATTCTAAGATATATATCTCATATAAACATACCTTACGGGAGAATATCTTATGATTAGATTAGATGTTTTGCGCCTTCTGGAGGAAAAGGGAAAAACCAGATACTGGCTTTATAAGCAGTTGGGCATGAGCTACCAGAACTTCAGCAAAATGGTGAACAACCAAACCCAGTCCATTCGCTACGAAAACATCGAAGCCATGTGCTTACTTTTAAACTGCACCCCCAACGACCTGCTGATCATCACAGAAGATTAAACATTCCCCTCTTCCCTTTTTGGTATTATCATGTTATAATGATAAAAATTACGAAAAGGAGGGCGCGGCCGTGCAGTATGACAGCACCTATGTAACCATCGATCTGGACACCATCGAGCAAAATATTGCCGCCGTTGGGGCAAAGACCCAAACCGCCGTCATGGCTGTGGTCAAGGCCGACGCCTACGGGCACGGCGCTGTGCCCGTTGCCCACGCCCTGGAAGGCAAATGCGCCTGCTTCGGCGTTTCCAGTTTGTCGGAGGCGTTGGAGCTGCGCCGCAGCGGCATTGCCACACCCATTTTGATTTTGGGGCATACCCCCAGCGCCGCCTTTGATTTGGCGGTAGCCAATGACATCTGCCCCACCCTGTACCGGCTCGAAGCCGCCCAGGCCCTGAGCGCAGAGGCGCTCCGCCAGGGGAAAACCGCCAATTTCCACATTGCGGTTGACACCGGCATGAGCCGCCTGGGCTTCCAAATCACAGAGGAATCTGCGGACATCTGCGCCCAAATGGCCCGTCTTCCGGGCATTACCGCCCAAGGCATTTTCAGCCACTACGCCACCGCCGACTGCGCAGACCTTTCCGCCTCCCATGCCCAAACCGCCCTGTTTGACCGGTTTTTGGAAATGCTCCGTGTCCGGGGGGTGGAGATTCCCCTGCCTCACATGAACAACTCCGCCGGTCTGATGAATTTCACCAGCCAATACGCCCTGGTTCGCAGTGGCATCGTCACCTACGGTCTGTACCCCAGTGATGAGGTAGACCCCGGGCTTCTGCCCCTGCGCCCGGCGCTGAGCTGGTACAGCCGGGTCACCCATGTGAAAACCCTGCCCGCCGGCAGAGCCATCAGCTATGGCGGCACCTTTGTGACCACCAAGGAAACGGTGGTTGCCACCATTCCCGTGGGCTATGCCGACGGCTACCGCCGCAGCCTTTCCGGTGGCTTTTATGTGCTGATCCACGGCAAGCGCGCCCCCATTCTGGGCCGTGTGTGCATGGACCAGATGATGGTGGATGTGACGGACATTCCGGAAGTCATCACCGGCGACCGGGTGGTTCTGGTAGGCAGCGACGGTGACGAAACCATCACCGTGGAGGCTATTGCCGCCGCCGCCGGCAGCTTCAACTACGAATTTATCTGCGGCATCAGCCGCCGTGTTCCCCGGCACTACCTCCGCGACGGCAAAACAGTGCATACCGTCCACTACCTGCTGGATACATAAACAAAAAGGACACCCTGGGGTGTCCTTTTTTTAGCTTTCCTTGGGCAGATTTTTCATGGTCAGGCCGATTCTGTGCCGCTTTTCGTCCACCTCCAGCACAGCCACCTTTACAGTGTCGCCCACCTTCACCGCCTCGCTGGGGTGCTTTAGGCGCCGGTTGGCCACCTGGGAGATATGCACCAGACCGTCCTGATGCACACCAATATCCACAAACACGCCGAAATCGATAACATTGCGCACCGTGCCCGTAAGCACCATGCCGGGCTTCAGGTCAGAAATCTGCAAAACATCCTTGCGCAGGATGGGCGCAGGCAGCTCATCCCGGGGATCTCTGCCGGGCTTGCGCAACTCCTTAGCAATGTCCAAAAGGGTCATTTCGCCCACGCCGCACTTTTCTGCCAAAGTGGAGATGCCCTGTTCCTCCATACGGCTTTCCAGCTCGGTCAAGCCCGCAGGCACATCCTTTTTGCCGTAGCCGCAGCTTTCCAAAAGGGTATATGCCGCCCCATAGGACTCGGGGTGCACGCCGGTGTTGTCCAAAAGCTCCTTGCTTTCCGGCACTCGCAGGAAGCCGGCGCATTGCTGAAATGCCTTAGGACCTAATTTGGGCACTTTCTTCACCTGCGCCCGGGAGGTAAACGCGCCGTTTTCTTCCCGGTAAGCCACAATATTCTTTGCGGTGGTGGCGTTCAAGCCGGAAACCTGCTGCAACAGGCTCTGGGAAGCGGTGTTCAGATCCACACCCACGGCGTTAACGCAGTCCGCCACCACCCCATCCAGGGCTTGAGAAAGCCCCTTTTGGGGCCAATCATGCTGATACTGACCCACGCCGATGGCCTTGGGGTCAATTTTCACCAGCTCTGCCAGGGGGTCCTGCAGCCGTGGGGCAATGGAAACAGCAGAGCGCAGATTCACATCAAATTCCGGAAACTCCTCCGCCGCCAGAGGGGAGGCAGAATACACGGAAGCGCCGGCCTCGTTGACGATCATGTAGCTGGCATCGGGGAAAGCGCGAAGCATTTCCACCGCCATAGCCTCGGTTTCCCGGGAGGCGGTGCCGTTACCAATGGCAATGTGACGCACGGCGTGCTTTTTCATCAGCCGGGACAGGTCGGAAATGGCCTCCTGCTTTTTCCGCTCGCTGAAGGTGGGATATACCACCGCCGTATCCAGCACCTTGCCGGTGCCGTCCACCACAGCCACCTTGCAGCCATTGCGGTAGCCCGGGTCAAGGCCCATAGTCACAAAGCCCTTTACCGGGGGTTGCATAAGCAAAGGCTTGAGATTCAGCGCAAAATTTTTGATTGCGCCCTGCGCGGCCATATCCGTCAAATCGCTGCGCAGCTCCCGCTGTACCGAGGGGAGAATCAGCCGGTTGTAGCTATCCTCCGCCGCGGCGCGCACAAAGGGAGAGAACACGCCCTTGGGCTTCAGCGCCGCCCGAATCACCACCGCAGCGCCCTCAGCGCCGGGGACATCCACAGTAATCTTCAAAAATTCTTCCTTTTCTCCCCGATTCAGCGCCAGAATCTGATGGCCCTGCAGCCGGGAAACCGGCATGGAAAAATCGTAATACAGCCGGTAAACGCTGTCTCGCTCCGGGTCATCGGCCTTGGAAACCAGCACGCCCCGGCGGTTAAACAGCTCTCTGAGACTCTTGCGAATGGCGGCATCGTCGGAAAGATCTTCGGCAATGATGTCGTTGGCGCCGGCAAGGGCATCCTCCACCGTTTCCACACCCTTCTCCGGGTCAACAAAATCCGCCGCCAAAACCGCCGGGTCTTTGCCGTCCTGCTCCATAATGGCAATGGCCAAGGGCTCCAAGCCCTTCTCCCGGGCAACGGAGCCACGGGTACGGCGCTTCTGCTTGTAGGGGCGGTACAAATCCTCCACCTCCGCCAGGGTGGGAGCGGCATCAATGGCCCTGGCCAGCTCCTGCGTAAGCTTGCCGTGGTTTTCGATCGCGTTTTTTACTTCCTCCCGCCGCTCCTGCAAATTCCGCAGATAGGAAAGGCGGGTCTCCAAGGCGCGCAGCGCCGTATCGTCCATACCGCCGTGCATTTCCTTGCGATACCGGGCAATGAAAGGAATGGTATTTCCCTCGTCCAACAAGACAATGACATTTTCAATATAACTTAATTTCTGCCCCAGTTCCCCGGAGAGAATTTCCGCAATGGTCATACTGTTCTCCTTTTATTTCAAGATATTTCCATTATACCACAACGCCTCCGGTTTGACAAACAAAAAAGGCGGTGTTGCCCTTTCATTTTGCAACACACCCCTACAATCTCGCACCAACCGATTCCACCGCAGGGGACGATGCCCACATCCACCCATAACTTTCAACTCTCAATTCAAAAAAGACCGGTGCTTTGGGCGGCCTCACATAGGGATTGATACGGTTTTGAAGCAATCTTTTTCCCCATAGAAAATCCATCGTCTTTGAAATACATCCAGTATTTCTTCATCCTCTGGATATTCCTATGAGAAAAAATCTCACCTTCAAAACTGCAACGCACTCCAAATTGAGAGATTTTTCAGCAAGACAAAATAAAAAGTCACGGCAAGGCTGACGCCTGCCGTGACTTTTTAATGCAGTATTGCGGGAAAAGATCCGATTTGGAGCGTATAAATCCCTGTGTGAGGCCGCCCTTCTTTTTCTCACTTATTCACCGCGTCCACAAACCGCAGGAAGGCCGCCCGACCCTCTGCCGTACACTTGTAAACGCCGGCATCCTCCAGCACCTGCTGGAACACCTTGCCCACCTCTCTGCGCAGAATATCCTGCACATTTTCCGGGGAAAACACATACTGCTTCTTCAGCTCTTCCACCCAAACAGCATGCTTTTCCAGCACCGGGTCAGCGGCAATCTCCCTGCCCGCCAAAATGGCGTCAGCCAAAGCTGCCAGCTCTCCCTTCAGCCGGGAGGGCAGCACCGCCAGACCCATGACCTCAATAAGGCCAATGTTCTCTTTCTTAATGTGGTGCAGCTTTTCGTGGGGATGATACACGCCCATGGGGTGCTGCTCCGTGGTAATGTTGTTGCGCAGCACCAAATCCAGCTCAAAATCCCCATCCTTACGCCGGGCAATGGGGGTAATGGTGTTGTGGGAAACGCCCCGGGTTTCAGCAAACACAAAGGCCGCCTCGTCGGTGTAGCCCCGCCATGCCGCCAGAATCTTCTCACCCAGTTCCACCAGCCGCTGCTTGTCCGGGCAGCGCAGACGAATCACGCTCATGGGCCAGCGGACAATGCAGGCGTCAACTTCCTCAAAGCCCTTGAATTGCAGGGGCAATTCCGCCTCCGCCCGCTCCATGGCAAAGGTGTAGTGACCGCCCTGGAAATGGTCATGGCTGAGAATCGAGCCGCCCACAATGGGCAAATCCGCATTGGAACCCACGAAATAATGGGGGAACTGCTCCACAAAGTCCAAAAGCTTGCGGAAGGTGTCCCCATTGATGGCCATGGGGGTGTGCAGGGCGTTGAACACGATGCAATGCTCGTTGTAATACACATAGTGAGAATACTGCATGAACCAGTCCGTGCCGTTGATCTTCACGGGAATGATCCGGTGATTCTGCCGGGCAGGATGATTCATGTGACCTGCATAGCCCTCATTCTCCGGGCAAAGCAGGCATTTGGGATAGCCCACCTGAGGAGCATTTTTCGCCGCCGCAATGGCCTTAGGGTCTTTCTCCGGCTTGCTGAGATTGATGGTAATGTCCAAATCGCCGTAGTCGCCGCTGTAAACCCACTTTTCATCCTTTTCAATGCGGTCACGACGAATATAATTAGTATCGCAGCTAAAGCGGTAGAACCAATCCGTAGCCTTTTGGGGATTCTCTCCATACAGCCGGAAGAATGTGCTGCGCACCTCATGGGGCATGGGGGTAATCTGACCCATCAGCTTGGTGTCAAACAAATCCCTTGCCACCTGATTATCATCGCACAGCCCCCGCTGCACCGCATTTTCCGTCAGAGCTTCCAGCACAGCTTGCAAGGGAGCGTCCACAGCTTCCGCCGTCTCTACCCCTGCCAGACCCATGGTTTCCCCAATGCGGTTCGCCGCCCAAAGGCTGTCCTCGGGCTGAATCAAGCCGCTGGCAACGCCATGGGCCACCAAAGCGCTTATGTAGCGGTTCATGCCAGCACCTCCGCCACAATGCCGCCTTCCTTGCGAATGGCCATAACCTGGCAGCGACCCGCACCCAGCACGGCATCCATGCCTGCGGTGAAAGCTGCCACCATATCCTTGGGAACAAAGGCCTGAATGGTGCCGGCAAAACCGCCGCCATGGACACGGCAAGCGCCCTTGCCGTCCAGCAGCTTTTCTGCCAATGCCAGCGCCAGCGCCACCTCCTGCTGGTCCTTGCGACCGGCGGGAATCACATTCTGCAGCAGCCGCCAGGAAGAGCTGCCGGATTCGGTCATGCAGCTCAGGAAGGTGTCAAAATCATTCTCCAGCAGCGCCTTGGTCTGCATAGCCACCCGGCGGTTCTCGTTAAACACATGAATGGCCCGGTTGGCAGCCCGGTCACCGCACTTCTCCCGCACCTCAGCCAGACGGGCGTAAAATTCATCCTCCTGCACATCCCGCAGGAATTCCTTGCCGAAAACATGGCAAACCGCCTTCAGCTCCCGGGTAATGGCAGCATACTCGTCGGTGAGGTCAGCATGGCTTGCGCCGGAATCGATGATGCACAGGCTGTAGCCGGTGCTGTCAAAATCAAAGGCAATGGGGGTCACCACCGGGGCAGCGGGATCAGCAAAATCAATGCCGATGATGTTACCCACGGAGGATGCGGTCTGATCCATAAGACCGCAGGGCTTGCCGAAGTACACATTCTCCGCATACTGGCCGATCTGGGCGATCTTCACAGGGTCAAAGCCTGCGCCGGTCATGTGGTTGAAGATCACGCCAACCAGCACCTCAAAGGCTGCGGAGCTGGAAAGGCCGCTGCCGGACAGCACATTGGAAGTCACATAGGCGTCAAAGCCCTGAATACCGAATTCCAGGAACTTGGCAGCCACGCCCCGAATGAGAGCGGTGGTCTTGCCCTCCTCCTCAGGATGTACCGCCATGTCGGTCAAATCCACCACGCAAAGGGGATAGCCCTCGCTGAGGAGATTCACGGTCATAGTGCCGTTGGGGGCAACTGCCGCCACCGCCTCCCGATTCACCGCCGCCGCCAGCACACAGCCGTGCTGATGGTCGGTGTGGTTGCCGGAAAGCTCGGTTCTGCCCGGCGCAGAGCAGATAAACTGCGCTTTGCAGCCAAATTGCTTTTCAAATTTCTCTTTGATGTATTCGTACATATTTCCATTCCTCCCGGAAGCATATTTCCAGCTTTCAATTCTTATCTTACATTATATCCCAAAACCCCTACGCCTGCAAGCCTTATTTTCCCATGCAGGCATATTCGTAGGCCTTGCGAAAATCCCCCATTTGCCGGAAGCATTCCTCCAACAAGGGATAAATCTGGGCCCGTAAACCCTCCGTCACATACAGCCCCTGAGGAACCAGCGCCTGCTCCAGGGCCGCCCCCGCCAGAGCAAACTGCCTGCGCGTCATAGCCGCCTTACCTTTTTGCACCCATGCGTAAAAGGTCAGCAGCGCCCGCTCCTCTTCAAAAATGGCATCCGGCAGCTGAAAAGTCTCCAGCGCCTGCAAAGCAGCATCTCCATCACCCTTTGCCAGAGCCTGCCGGGCAAGACCCATGGCTTGCAAATTGGGAGAAGTCACCGCCTCCTCCTCCAGAAACCAGCTGATGGGCTTATCCAACGCCTTAGCAAAATGGGCAAGGGTATCCATGGAGGGCCGCGCCCTGCCGCTTTCAATCTGAGAAAGCATATTCCGGGTAATCACCTCACCGCAAAGCTGCCGCTGGGTCAGCCCCGCCGCCAGCCGCGCCTGCTTGATTTTCTGCCCCAAATCCATAATAACACCCTCCATCGTTTTTTCTGTTCTTGCGAAGCTTGCTCC
The DNA here is from genome assembly GCA_045635065.1 of Faecousia sp. Lineage (GTDB taxonomy): Bacteria > Bacillota > Clostridia > Oscillospirales > Oscillospiraceae > Faecousia. Next base: position 17,987 of record JAZRBJ010000034.1, read on the forward strand.
GCACTATCGTACAACGCATGTCATTGCGAGGGCGGTTTCGCCGCCCGTGGCAATCCGTTCTCCCCAGTTGAAAGCAACCCCGTAGGGGCGGATGCCCACATCCGCCCGCCGTTGCCCTGTTGCGGTGCCCTATGGTTTCCTGTGCGCGAACACCCTCGTCCGTCACCGTCCGTTTGTGGTTCCCGGCAGTTTCCTTGCCGCGAACGGCTGCGTCACCTGCCGACCACGGCACACTCTGCGCCCTCGCTGCTTCTGCCACCGGCAGCGCTCGGGCTCGAGTCCACCGTCCCTCGCACCCGCCGATTTGCCCTTGTAGGGGCGCTCCCTTCGCTCCCCCTACAAAGCCCCTGTTTCCCGGCTAGGCAGATGGATTCGCCACCCCAAATTGACCCCACCCGTGCCAACGCAGAAAACCATGCTGCATCACCGGCGATGCGCGCCTGGTGGGGTCTGGGGAGGTGGCTTTGCTTGCGGGAGCAAGCACTCAACAGCCTCCCCAGCCGGTTCTTTCCTACCTTTCTTGCCGGAACAAGAAAGGTAGGCCCTCGGCAGAGACCGCAATTTGTCCTTGCCGCAAGCCCAGTACTCTCGGCAACCGCTCACGGGCGATCGATGATCGCCCCTACACTCGCACCCGCCGATTTCTTCTCGTAGGAACACCATTCCTAAAACCTTGGGTAAATTTCTTTTACCCATCATATCACAAAAATTCCCCAAAATCCACCGGTCACAGAAAATTCATTTGCTATTTTTCCCATTTGGCTTATAATAAAATAAAAGCCCTATGGAAACGGATTCCCACAGTCGCTTCGCTCCTTCGGAATGACAGCGGCGTATCGTCCCTCAACTGTCGTTGCGAGGCTTGCCCGCAAGCCGTGGCAATCCGTAACTCTCAACTTTCAACTTGCCCCGGAGGTTCTTATGTATCTTCCCTCATCTTCTGAATTGCACACCCGGGCGGCGGACGCCCTTTCCTGCGCTCCCAACCACCGCCGGCTGGTGCTGCTCTATTCCGGTCTGCTGACCCTGATCAATCTTCTGGTCAGCGCTCTGAATTTCGCCCTGGAATCCGGCATTGCCAATACCGGCGGCCTGCAGGGCATGGGTCTGCGCAGTATTCTCACCACAATACAGACCCTGCTACCCCTGGTGATCATGGTGCTGACTCCCTTCTGGGGGTTTGGTTACACCCGGTCCGCCATGGGTCTTGCCCGGAAGGAAGACACCCCCAATGCCACCCTGCTTTTCGGCTTCCGCAAATTTTTCCCCGCCCTGGGGCTTATAACGCTGACCTATTTGGTGTATCTGGTTCTGGCTATAACCTGCGTGTACGGCGGCACTATTTTGTTGTCCTTCACCCCCCTGGCAGAGCCGGTGTACGAGCTGATGCTCACCGCTGACCCCACCGCCATTGACCCCAACCTTTTGCTGGAAACCATGGCGCCCATGCTGATTATCTGCGGCGTTGCCTATGTGGGTCTGCTGATTCCCACCACCTACCGGCTGCGGCTGTCGACTTACTTTATGCTGGATGGCACCAGCCCCTTCCGCTCTCTGCTGAGCAGCTTCCGTGCCACCCGGGGCAACGGCTTCGCCCTTTTCCGGATGGACCTTGGATTCTGGTGGTACTACCTTGCCCAACTCCTGCTGGCCCTGGTTGCCTACGGCGACCAGCTTTTGCCCCACCTGGGCATCCATATAAACGAAACCGTGGCCTATTTTCTGTTTTACGGGCTGTCCCAGCTGGCAACCCTTGCCCTGATGCTGGGCTTCCAGAACACCGTAGCCACCACCTACGCCCACGCCTACCTCTCCCTGCTCCCCACCAATGAAGAATAAAAAAAGACCGGCTAAGCCGGTCTTTTCAGAGTGTCAAAAAAGTCGCCAATCGACAAAACACAAAGTTTTGGTGATTGGCGCTTCTTTCTACTGCAAGGAAAGGCATTCTTAATTGTTTGGATTGATGAATGGCGAAATAATCTTACAGCGCAAGGTGTTTTG
>JAZRBJ010000035.1:0-29612 GCA_045635065.1 Faecousia sp.
GGTATGGTCGTTGTGCGGGGAGAAAACCTGTGATATAATGTTTCCAAATGACGCATTATGAGGGAAAGTATGAACATAGAGAAGTTAACAATTGAACCGGAGCAAATGCGCAAGCTGCTGCATTTGGCAAATTCCGATGCGGCCTTGCTGTATTTATACCTGCAAAGCGGCAATGCCGTGGCAGATGCTCCCAAAGCGTTGGGCATGGGAGAGGACCAGTGCAGCTGCGCGTTGGCGCTGCTGCGGCAAATGGGTCTTTGGATGGAGCAGCGGAAGGCATCCTTTGTTCCCGGAGAGCGGCCCGCTTATTCTGAAAACGATGTAATCCGCGCCATGGATTCAGACGGGGAGTTCCGCAGCCTGTACGGGGAAGTGCAGCGGTTGCTGGGCAAGACCCTGAACACAGAGGAACTGAAGCTGTTGCTGGGCTTCCACCGGTATCTGGGGCTGCCCGGGGAGGTGATCTCCCTGCTGGTTTGCTACTGCAAGGAGCGGGCAAGACAGAAGGGATCTTTGCGCAATCCTAGCTTGCGCACCATTGAAAAAGAAGCCTATTTCTGGGCGGAGCAGGGTATTGACACCTTTGAGGAGGCTGCTGCCTATATCCGCACCCAGAATCTGAGAAACACCCAGCTGGAACAGCTGAAAAATCTCCTGCAGATTCGGGGTCGGAATTTGACGCCGGGAGAAAACCGCTATGCGGAAAGCTGGTTGAGCATGGGATTTGAAAAAGAAGTGATTGCCATGGCTTATGAGCGTACCTGCTTGAATACCGGTGGGCTAAGCTGGGCGTATATGAACAAAATTCTTACCCGCTGGCATGAGGCAGACCTGCATACAGCACAGGCGATTCAGCAGGGTGACAAGAAGCCACCCATGGGCGCTACCGGCGCATTGGGACAGGCAGAGCTGGAGGCAATCCGGCAGGTAATGCAGGAGGGATAATACATGGCATATTCAGCAGAAACTTTGCGCAGAGCCAGAATGGCTTTGGCGCAGCAACGCGCCGATTGGGAATCTAGGCAGCTTGCCAATTTGGAGCATGCTTATGAGCAAGTACCCCGCTTGCGTCAAATCGATATTGCTTTGCGCAGAACCATGACCGCAGCAGCTCAGGCAGTATTTACCCAGGGTGGCGATGTGCAAGCGGCAATGGAGCAGGTGCGCGAGGAAAACCTGGCCTTGCAGGCAGAACGCAAGACCTTGATAGAAACCCACTTCCAACCCGGCTTCCTGGAAGAAACCGCTTTTTGCGCTCATTGCGGTGGTACCGGCTATGTGGGCAGCGTGATGTGCAGTTGCCTGAAGGCGCTGTGTGTACAGGAGCAAAGAAAAGAATTGGGCGCAGTATTTACCGGAAGTGAAAGTTTCGAAAACTTTGATCTTTCTTATTATGCTGCCGACATTATGCCCCAGGTGCAGGTATCTCCCCGTAAGGTGATGGAGAAAAATTTGGAGCATTGCCGTCGGTTTGCCCGGAAATTTAATGAGGCCTCCGGAAATCTGCTTATGGTAGGCGGCACCGGCCTTGGTAAAACCCATCTGGCATTGGCGGTTGGCAGAGCTGTGGGAGAACAGGGCTATAGCGTTTGCTATGAAACTGCCATTGGTTTGTTTTCTAAGTTGGAGCGGGCAAAATTTTCCCCCAATGAGGAATTTTGCAGAGAAGCGGAACGGCTGGAAAATTGCGACCTGTTGATCATTGATGATCTGGGAACGGAAATGACCGGCCAGTTTGTTACTTCAGCGCTGTACGGATTATTGAATCAGCGGTTGATGACCGGTAAAAGCATGATTATTACCACCAATCTGTTGGTAGACGAGGTGCAAAGACGCTACTCACCTCAGATTGCTTCCCGTTTGTACGGCGATTTCCGTCGGTTGACCTTCCTGGGAAGTGACATTCGTGTTTTGAAAAACAGGAGTGTGTGATATGACCGGTGTTTTGTTTGACTTGGATGGTACATTGTTGGACACACTGGGAGATTTGACCGATGCGGTGAATTACTCTCTGGAGAAGTTCGGTTATCCTCCCAGAACAATGGAAGAGGTGCGAACCTTTGTGGGCAATGGTACAGCCAATTTGATTCGCAATGCCGCACCTGAGGGCGTGGATTACCAGCCTGTTTTGGATACATATCTTGAATATTATCCTGCCCATAGCCAAATTAAGACTGGGCCTTATGCCGGGGTTTTGGAGGCATTGGAGGCAGTAAAGGAAAAATATCCCGTTGCTGTGGTATCCAATAAGTTGGATGTGGCGGTAAAGAGTTTGTGCGCTCTGCATTTTGGTGATGTATATGCATTGGGTGAGGTTGCCGGTTGCCCTCGAAAGCCTGCCCCGGATATGCTGTATAAAGCCATGGAAGTCATTGGTGTGGAGCATTGTATTTATGTGGGCGACAGTGAAGTGGATGTAATCACGGCAAACAATGCTGGAGCAGAATGTGTCAGCGTCACCTGGGGCTTCCGGGATGCGGATATGCTGGAAGAAAACGGTGCCCGGTATCTTTGCCACAAGGCTGGTGACCTTCCGGCGATGATTGATAAAATTGTAGAGGAACATTATGGCAAATGAATTTTATGCCCTCTTGGGCAGAATGCGCTACATTACTCGCTGGGGATTGATGCGCAATACATTTTCTGAAAACATTCAGGAACACAGTCACCAGGTGGCAGTGCTTGCCCATGCTTTGGCCCTGATTCGCAGAGATGTATTGGGATTACCGGGGGCAGACCCGGATCGGTGCGCGGTAGCAGCCTTGTACCATGATGCTTCAGAAATTCTGACGGGAGATCTGCCCACGCCAATTAAATATTATAATCCGGATATTAAGGATGCCTACAAGCAGGTGGAGCATGTGGCAGCTAACCGGCTGCTGGAAATGCTTCCTCCGGAACTTCGTAGCAGCTATGCACCTTTGGTGTTGGAAGAGGAAACATCGGTGCTTCCTACCGTCAAAGCGGCAGATAAGCTGTCTGCTTATATTAAATGTGTAGAAGAGCAAAAGGCGGGCAATACAGAGTTTGATTCCGCAGCCAAGGCAACCATGAAGGCCATGAAGGCTATGAATTTGCCGGAACTTAACTGGTTTATTGATAACTGCTTGGAACCTTTCGGTTTGAATATTGATCAGTTGTAAAAGAAGTTTATAGTGACAGGAAAACGGACGGCGGTTATTGCCGTCCGTTTTGCTTATTCAAATCATCGTTGGCAGGGTTGTTCAGCACCGTTCCTGTTTCTGAAAATCTAGAGCCGTGGCAGGAGCAATCCCAGCTTCGTTCTTCTTTGTTGTATTTTAGGGCGCAGCCAAGATGAGGACAACGCCGGGTAGTAGGATAGAAGAAATTTGTTGCAGTTTCAAAAATATTCACCGCAAGCTGTGGTCTTAGGATACTTCTGGAAGGGGAAAACACAGGCGCATATTCTGGCGTTTCTCCCGCAATCATAGTGCTGAGCAAGTCAGCGCTGACCATGGAGCTTGTCATACCCCATTTGTTGAAACCTGCAGCCACATATAAATCCGGGGTGTTGCGGGAGTAATTTCCAATATAGGGGATGCCATCCAGACTCATGGTATCCTGCGCCGCCCAATGCCATACCTCCCTGGCATTCGGGTAATGTTGCTGAGCAAAAGCCCGCAACGCACCGTAGCTACCGCCCTTTTTTCCGGTGCGGTGACCGCCGCCGCCTAAAAGCAAGTAATCGCCGAAGCGACTAAAAGAAAAGCCCGTTTTTTTCTCATCTACATACATGGCGTTGAGCATAGGCGCATTTTCCAGAGCAAGCAAATAGGAGCGGTGCTGATATAGCTTTAAAAAATAGCTCCCGTGCTTGTTGAGAAAAGGGAAGTGGGTCGCAATAATTACTTTTTTGGCATTGATCTTGCCAGATGGTGTTACTGCTGTGGTGCCAATCAGCTGGGTGACTTTGGTGTTTTCGTAAATTGTCAAAGGTCTTATAAGAAACTGTACCAGTCCCAGAGGATTGAATTGCCCTTGGTTTTTTAGTCCTACCGCCTCTATATTCTCCACGGGAACAGGCAGCCGGTCTTGGTAGAGGGGGTCTGCGCCAAACCTTTGCAGCGCACGAAGCTCTGCCTCAACTTTTCGAGGATCTTGGCTGTATACAAAGTTGGTCTTACTCTCTGCAGCGCAATCGGCTTGTCGGCAAAGGTCTTTTAGTTGCTTTACTGCCAGAGAATTGGCAGTATAGTACATGCTTGCATAGGTTTCTGAATAGGTGTTTAAGATTTTTTGGTAACAAAATCCGTGTTGGGCGGTAATTTTTGCCGTTGTTCCTGCGGTGGTACCGGAGCACACACGATCTTTCTCCACAACAACAGAGTCAATTCCTTTTTGTTTTAAACAATATGCGGTCAAAAGACCTGCCATTCCGCCACCGATGACAAGGACATCTGTGTGAATTTCGCCTCGCAGCTCAGGAAATTCCGGAAGCTGAATTTGACTTTGCCATATACTTTTCGTCATGAATCCCTACTCTCTAAAATCCTGAAGGTCTGCCATGGTCATATCAAAATCGTTTACCATATTTTCCACTGCTAAATCGTTGTCTATGCCGGAAAGAGAAGGTTTTTCGCTGTGGGGCGTTGCATGGTATACTTTGCCATGACCGTTGGGGATTAAGGGACGGGCTTTGTGATGGCCATGTTTTGCGCTTCCCTGAATCTGGGGCACAGGGTCAATACTGTTTTTCTCGTGTTTGGGATAAAATCGCTTCACTCCTTGTTTTGCCATGTTTTTCACCTCACTTTTATTATTAAAAGAAAAGGCAAAAATAAACTGGCAAATATATGTTATATGCAAAAAGATGTAGAGTCACCCCGGGGGTGACTCTACAGGATAATACCGTTTTGCATATATTAGGAAATATCCAAAATGTAATCTTGCTGCGCCAGCAGATATGCAGCCCGATCAGCAGCCACTTCCACAGCCTTGTAGGTGTGGGACTGAATGGGAATCATTTCACCTTCGCACAGGGCGGTCTCATTCACTAGATTGCCGTTTTCATCGTATTCGTAGTAATAGATGTAACCGCCGTCTGCCTGGGAATACTTCTTTTCTGTGATAATGCCGTTTTCCAGACGGCAATCGTAGGTGCGCTCACCCTGGGCATTTTCCGTAAAAACCTGGCTTAGCGCACTGCCATCATAGACATAGTATGTAGCAGATTCCAGTTCGCCGTCATAGTAAGCCCGTTTTTCGGTTCGATTTCCTGCGTTATCGTATTCATACTGCCAGCCGGTAAAAGAATCTACAAGTGTGGATTCTTTGATTTTTCCGTCCTGGAACCATTCAAGCACCCAGTCATCTTTACTGCCGTCGGGCCATTGGGTTTGGGATGTGCAGGGCATACCGTTGGCATCCGGGGCTTCAAACACAGTGGTGTACATCAGAGTTTTTTCCAAAGTATATACCTGATAGGAAACAAGATTATAGTTTTCATCGTAGGTGTATTCCACATAACCGCTGTCATAATAATGGGTTTTTTCCAGCAAATAAATGGTGACGGTTTCCTGTTTGGGTTCTGTAGCCTCCGTGGCGAGCTCTGTAGAGGGCGTGGTAGCAGGCTCTGTTGCGGCTTCGGTGGCGGCTTCAGTAACCTTGTTGGTGGGTGCTGCTGTGGGTGCGTCTGTCGGTTCTGTAAGGGAGAAGGATAGCCTGCAGCCGGAAAACAGCACGCAGATAGCGATCACGATCAATAAAATGCGTTTCATGGTTTTTCCCTCCTGTTATAAGCACTATTTTTTCTTAAACCGGTTAGCCGAATGATACGGCGCACCGGCATTGCTTTCACCTAATGGGGTAAACGGGAAGCTTCATGATTATTATACATGCAAAAATGGGGGAAAGCAATATGCTTTTGTCTGGCTGTGGCTGCCACAGACAGCGAGCGGGTTGTTCCCAAGCCTCTCGTCTGCGGTTCGAGTCCGCTTTTATTGGTACGGGTTGTTTTATAGGATTTAAGCAAAAAGTGAGTAATAGCAATGGCTTTTCAAAAAGCAATCCGTAAGTATTATAATTTTTAGTGATATTCCGCCTGCCAGCGGAGTGATATTTTCACTTCGAGAAGGCGATATTTCTGCTGGCGCAGAAGTGATATTATATTCACCCCAAAACTGCCCGTAGGGCAATATCGCTTGCGAAGCAAATATCACTGGCGCAGCCAATATAACTTGCCGAAGGCGAATATAACTGAAAAAGCACCCTCTCGGGTGCTTTTTCTGGTGCCGGTGGCCGGACTCGAACCGGCACGCTGTCGCCAGCGGTGGATTTTGAGTCCACTACGTCTACCAATTCCATCACACCGGCAGGTGCAGAAACAAGTATACACTATCTTTTTGAAAATAGCAAGTAAAATTATTATTTTTCTTCCTGAAATCCTTGGCGTTCCAAAAGCTCTAGAACAGACAGCCCTCTGGCGGTTAAGGCAATGCTGCCGTGAAGAGGATATGCTGTATAAGCGCTATAATCAAAATGGGAGAGGGGACGGTGATAATCCAGTTCAATCAGCGCTTTTTTCTCAAGACACGCCAATGCCAGAGAGTAGGTTTCTTCGGGAAGATCGTGGTCCTCCAGATATACAGGCGTTTCGCTGCTTGCCAAACGGGCAACCGGCAGAAAAGGGATTTGCCCCAGTTTTTGCAGAATATGAAGTTCCGGCTGGGTAAGAAGCAATTCTTTTGCGCAGCCGCCGCAGCCGCCGCAGTTGTTACAGTTTGCCATGCTCAGCATCCTTTCTGTATGCAGTATGCCCGGAGGGTATTATAGCAAGTCAGAAAAATGCTGTCAAGTTGTGAAAAAAGCATTGCCACGGAAAGGGAAATAGGGTATACTGTAAATAGAATCAGCAAAGGAGTGAACGTAAGATGGCAACCATTACGGTGACAAAGGATAATTTTGATTCTGAAGTGCTGCAGTCGCAGAAAACTGTAATTTTGGATTTTTGGGCGCCCTGGTGCGGCCCATGTCGTATGATTGCTCCCATTGTGGAGGAAATTGTGGAGGAAAATGAGGAGCTTGTTCTGGGTAAAATCAATGTGGACGAGGAAACGGATTTAGCCGTCCGTTTTCAGATATCCAGCATTCCCACCTTAATCGTTGTCCGGGGTGGAGAGGTGGTTAAGACCCTGGTGGGCTACCGACCCAAACAGGATATTTTAAAGCATTTGGAGCTGTAAATTCAGCATATTTCTCTCATCCCATCCCATATACTGGTTGTACCAATGTGGGAGGGATGCATTATGAAGATCGATTGGAAAAAGCTGCTGCTGAATCTGGCGCTTCCGTTGGGCGTGGGGGCGCTGGCAGCCCTGCTGTCCGGCGGTATGGACCGCTACCGGGGATTGAATCAACCACCGTTGTCGCCGCCGGGTTGGTTATTTCCCGTTGTGTGGACGATTTTGTACCTGCTTATGGGTTATGCCGCCTATTTGGTGATGACCTCCGGCAAGGAGCCGGAAGAGATTCGTAAAGCGTTGCAACCTTACTGGCTGCAGTTAGCTGCCAATTTTGTTTGGCCGCTGCTGTTTTTCCGGTGGGAGCTGCCCTTGACTGCGCTATTATGGCTGGTAGTTTTGTGGGTGCTGATATTCCTGACCATTCGTAGTTTTTCTAAAATTAACGAAAGAGCAAGCGATCTTTTGATTCCGTATATTCTATGGGTGACGTTTGCATCCTATTTGAATTTAGGGATTTATTTATTAAACTAATGCCGACAATACGGCAAATAAAATACAAAGGAGAATACAACTATGGCAAACAAATATGCAGGAACCCAAACAGAAAAGAATCTGGAGGCAGCCTTTGCCGGTGAATCCATGGCAAGAAACAAGTACACCTATTTTGCATCCAAGGCTAAAAAGGACGGTTTTGAGCAGATTGCAGCGCTGTTTTTGAAAACCGCCGACAACGAGAAGGAGCATGCCAAGCTGTGGCTGAAGGAGCTGCAGGGCATTGGTGATACCGCTGAGAATCTGCTGCATGCCGCTGAGGGTGAAAACTACGAGTGGACGGATATGTATGAGGGCTTTGCCAAGACCGCTGAGGAGGAAGGCTTTACCGAACTGGCTGCCAAGTTCCGTTTGGTTGCAGCCATTGAGAAGCACCACGAGGAGCGTTACCGCGCCCTGTTGAAGAATGTGGAGACGGCTGCGGTCTTTGCCAAGAGTGAGGTTAAGGTTTGGGAGTGCCGCAACTGCGGTCATCTGGTGGTCGGCACCAAGGCACCGGAGCTTTGCCCCACCTGTGCCCATCCCCAGAGCTATTTTGAAATTCACGCAACCAATTACTAAGAAAAAGCCTGCACCGCAAGGTGCAGGCTTTTTGTGTGTATAATCAAATTTCTAAATAGCCGCAAAGAACTTTTAATGTGTTCGTTACGCCGTCAATGTGGCTGCGTTCATAGCCATGGCTGGCGTATACGCCGGAACCAATGAGACCGTGACGAATATCAAAGCCTGCCCGCAGAGTTGCTTCTACATCGGAGCCGTAATAGGGGTATACATCTACCGCGTAGTCTGCGCCGGTTTTCTTGGCGGCGTCAATCAGTTTGCCAACAACTTCGTAGCTGTAAGGGCCACCGGAATCCTTGGCGCAAATGCTTACCTGCCGTTCGGTGCATTGTAGACCATTGCCTACGCAACCCATATCTACAGATATAGCTTCGGTGACACCGGAAGGAACACTGCCGGAACCGCCATGACCCACTTCCTCGTAAACGGTGACATGAACATAGACCCGGCGCTTTAAAGTGATTTTGTTGTCGGCAATATATTTGGCGAGGCCCAGCAGAATACCAACGGAAAGCTTATCATCCAGAAAACGGCTCTTGAGATAGCCGGATTCCGTGCGACGGGTGCGGGGATCAAAACAAACAATATCGCCCACTTCAATGCCTAGTTTCCGAACGTCGTCGCCGCTGCTGACAGCCTCATCCAGCACCACCTCTACGGTGTCAAAGGAGCGCTTGGTGGTAGCATAATCCCCGTTGACATGTACGGAAGCATTGCAAAGCTGTAAGGTTCCTTCAATGGTTTTGCCATCACGGGTATAGACTTTTACATTTTCAGCTTCACCATTGTTGGCGCTCATGCCGCCTAGGGGCGCAATGCGCAGGCAGCCGTTTCCTTTGATTTCTGCTACCATAGCACCCAAGGTGTCGGTATGGGCAGCCAGAAGCAAAGCATTTTGGGAATCTTCACCGCCCAGGTCAATGAGAACGCCGCCTTTCGTTGTAATTTCAGCGGGGAAATCCAGCGCAGCAAAAGTTTGCTTTACCCATTGAGCAGCTTGATTTGTAAAACCGGTGGGGGAGTCAATGGCAAGGAGTGCTGCGGTTTGTTCCCAGGCATAATCAGCATAGTGTTTCATAATTTAACCTCCAAAAATCCAGTAGTTCCACAGGGCAGCAATTTCCCGCAGAAAATAAGTTACAAATAAAAGGCGCAGGGGTGTCCGGGCGGGTATGCCATAAGCGGTCACTCCTTCTTCCTTTGCCATAAGGGTTGCCCGGAGAAGATGAAATTCGTTGGACAGAATGTTGATGTTCTCCGGTTGGCTGCCGGTGCGATTTTCAATTAAAGCCAGAGAAAAACGCAGATTCTCCCGGGTGCTGGTGGATTTGTCTTCCATCCAAATCCTGTCGGGCGCAATGCCTTTGGCTACCAGATGGTCACACATACATTGGGCTTCAGATATGTTTTCCCCCGACCCCTTACCGCCGGAAACAACGGCAACGGCATCAGGATGCTCGGATAAGTATTGGTAAGCCGCATCGATTCTGGAACGTAGGGAAAGGGAGGGGGTATTGCCATGGACACCGGCGCCTAATACAATCACATATTCGCATTGGGTGTTGGGGTTGCCGCCGCAGTTAAGGGCAATACAAATACCGGTGATTCCTGCGGCCACAGTGAATAAAATGACAATGATCAATAGCACTTTGCGCACCACCTTTGCCCAGATTATTTCTTTTTTTGACAGAAGCGTTAGCTTTTTGAAGCACAGCATCAGCCCGGCAATGCCAATGCATACCAGGGCTAAGAAACGGTAGCCAATCAGCGCAAACTGCAAAAAGAATGCGGCAACGATTAAAACTGTAAATATGCTCCAAAAGAGCATGTGTTGAAAAAACGGTTTTTTCATAGGAAAGGTATCACCTCTTGATACTATATTATCATAGGAGAAAAAAGAAAACAAGCCAAGGGCGGCCTCACATAGGGGTTCATACGCTCCAAATCGGATCTTTTCCTGCAAATACTGCATTAAAAAGTCACGGCAGGCGTCAGCCTTGCCGTGACTTTTTATTTTGTCTTGCCGAAAAATCTCTCAATTTGGAGTGCGTTGCAGTTTTGAAGGTAAGATTTTTTCTCATAGGAATATCCAGAGGATGAAGAAATACTGGATGTATTTCAAAGACGATGGATTTTCTATGGGGAAAAAGATTGCTTCAAAACCGTATCAACCCCTATGTGAGTCCGCCCAATGCGGCTTGTTTTTTGTGACAGTTAAACTTCTTTGCTCTTGGTGGCAATTTCCATGAGACATTTAGCGGTGAATTCCTCGGGAGTCATTGCGCCCAGATCGTCACCCTTGCGGGTACGCACGGAAACAGTGCCGTTTTCCATATCCCGGTCACCGATGACCAGCATATAGGGAATCTTCTGCAGCTGGGCTTCCCGAATCTTGTAGCCCAGCTTCTCGCTGCGGCAATCGGTTTCCGCATGGACATTCACGGCGTTCAGCTTACCGGCCAGCTCCTCTGCATAGGCATGAGCCCGGTCGGTGATGGGCAGGATGCGTACCTGAGTAGGCATCATCCACAGGGGCAGGGCGCCGGCATACCGCTCAATGAGATAGGCCAGGGTGCGCTCGTAGCAGCCAAGGCTGGTGCGGTGGATGATATAGGGGGTCTTTTTCTGACCGTCGGAGTCCACATATTCCATGCCGAATTTCTGCGCCAGTAGCATATCAATCTGGATGGTAACAATGGTGTCCTCTTTGCCGAATACATTTTTATATTGAATATCCAGCTTGGGGCCGTAGAAGGCGGCTTCGTCAATGCCAACTTCATATTCCACGCCCAGATTATCCAAAATCTCACCCATGACCCGCTGGGCTTCTTCCCACTGCTGAGCGGGGCCTTCATACTTGGTACCTGCGCGGGCGGGATCCCATTGGCTGAAACGGAAGGTGCAGTTTTCCAGCATGCCCACAGTTTCCAAAACATACTTGGCCAGCTCCAGACAGCCGCGGAACTCTTCTTCCAGCTGATCGGGACGGAGTACCAGATGGCCTTCGGAAATAGTGAACTGACGCACACGGATGAGGCCATGCATCTCGCCGCTGTCCTCGTTGCGGAACAGGGTGGAGGTTTCGCCTAAGCGCATGGGCAGATCTCTGTAGGAACGGGCGCGGTTCAGATAAACCTGATACTGGAAGGGGCAGGTCATGGGACGCAGAGCAAAGCATTCTTTGGTATCGTCCTCGGGATCACCCAGAATGAACATACCGTCACGGTAGTGATCCCAGTGGCCGGAAATTTTGTAAAGGTCGGATTTGGCCATAAGGGGAGTCTTGGTCAGCAGGTAGCCCCGCTTTTGCTCCTCATCCTCAATCCAGCGCTGGAGAGTCTGAATCACCCGTGCGCCCTTGGGCAGCAGAATGGGCAGACCCTGGCCGATTTCTTCCACGGTGGTGAAGAATTCCAGCTCACGGCCCAGCTTGTTGTGGTCACGCTTCAAGGCCTCGGCCTGCTGCTCCAGATACTGATCCAGCTCGTCCTTGCTGGGGAAGCCAATGCCGTAGATGCGCTGCAGCATCTTGCGGTTGCTGTCGCCCCGCCAGTAGGCACCGCAGGATTTGGTCAGCTTGAAGCCGTTGTGGCGCACCCGGCCGGTGTGGTCCAGATGAGGGCCGGCACATAGATCGGTAAATTCACCCTGGGTGTAGAAAGAGATCACAGCATCTTCGGGCAAATCTTCGATCAGTTCCTTCTTGTAGGGTTCGTTATGAGCCTCGGCCCAGGCAATGGCCTCGCCGCGGGGCAGCTCACTGCGCTCCAGGCGGATACGCTCCTTGCAGATCTTCTTCATTTCTGCCTCGATCTTCTCCAGATGCTCGGGGGTAAAGGAGAAGGGTGCATCAAAGTCGTAATACCAGCCTTCGTCAATGGCAGGACCGATGGCCAGCTGCACCTCGGGCCAAAGGCGTTTTACAGCCTGCGCCATAATGTGGGAGCTGGTGTGCCAGAAGGTTTTGCGGTATTCGGGATTTTCAAAGGTATACAGATTTTCTTCGGACATAGTATTACACTCCTTTTGATTTTTAGGGGCAAAAAAAGTATCCTGCCCCTGACATAAATCAGGGGTGGGATACATATCATGCAGTATTCCACGGTTCCACCCTGGTTGTCCTAAAAACAGGACCACTCATTTTTGCTGTAACGGGCAAACCCGGCAGGCTATTTCCAACCTGCGGCTCAGAAGTGGTGTGACATAAGGCAGGATTGCAGAACCCTCGCAGCAAAACGGGCTCCTCTCTGGGCAGCTTACCTTTGTACATGGCTTCATCGTAGCCTATGGAGAGAATCTACCATAATAAAGGGGAAAAGTCAATCCCTGTGGAGGAAAAATCCAGAAAAACCCCTATGAGAGAGAAAAAAGAATACCGCAGAATAGAAGGTGACATAATTCTACACGTTATGTAAACAAATGTAATTTTTTATACAATATATGGTATGAGAAATCATGAGAATAGCATGTATTTAGAATAAATGTTTACATAATATTTTGGTAAAATTTTAATAAAAAGTTGTCGTTTTCTGGGTTTTTGACAGAAAAACTTGACTTTTTCGGATTTTTTGTTATAATGACACTCGACTACCCCCTTGGGGCGGTTTTTGTAACCGATTGTAACCGGCCACAAAATATAGTGCGGCCTATGTTTATCTTATGCGAAAGGAGGTACCTTCCATGCAAGTAAGCACATTTGATTTGTTAAAGAGAAATACGCCTTTCATCCGCATGGCAGCGCTGGTATTGACTTCGGTCCTGCTACTGCTGTTATTGTCACAAACGGTTTTTGCCCAGAATACATATGTAATCACCGATGGCGATCAGGTTTTGGTGCATACATCCTCTGCTACGGATCCCGCTGCGGTTTTGGACGAAGCCGGTTTGGCACTTGGCGCGGATGATACCTACACTACGCAACTCGGCTTTGGCGTGTCCGAAATTACCATTCGTCGCAGCCAGGCAGTTACCATTTCCAACAACGGCAGCCTCATGCAGGTCAACACCTCCGAGCGTACGGTGGAAGAACTGTTCAAGAAGCTGAACATTCTGGTAGACTCAGGTACTGCGGTGTCCGTTCCTTTGACGGCAGAAATCACGGAAGGCATGGTGATTACCCTTTCCCGGGCAGTTCACAGCACCCAGATTTATACGGCTACCATTCCTTATAAGGTTATGTATTGCTTTGATGAAAGTCTGCCTGCCGGTACGGAAAAGGTTGTGACCCAGGGTCAGGTTGGTCAGAAGCTTTGCACCGTGGATGTGGTTTACCGGGATGGCAGAGAGCTGAGTCGTACCATCGTGGAAGAAACCGTCGTGACCCCCAGTGTGGATCAGGTGATCGCTGTGGGTACCGGCGCGCCCGTTGCGCAGAAGCCCATTGATGAAATTATTATTGGCAACGGTACGATTACTTTGCCCAACGGCGAAGTGCTGACCTTTAAGGACAAGATGCAGGTTAAGGCAACTGCCTACACCCATACCGACGAGGGTTGTGACTTTATTACCGCCACCGGCACA
Source organism: Faecousia sp. (assembly GCA_045635065.1). Classification (GTDB taxonomy): domain Bacteria; phylum Bacillota; class Clostridia; order Oscillospirales; family Oscillospiraceae; genus Faecousia. The sequence goes on from JAZRBJ010000035.1 coordinate 13,836, forward strand.
ACTGTGCGAATCGGCACTGTGGCTGTTGACCCCAAGCTGATTCCCTACGGCACCCGTATGTTTATCGTGACCAATGACGGTAACTATGTGTACGGCATCGGTACTGCTGAGGACTGCGGCGGCTCTATTAAGGGCGAACGCATTGACCTCTACTATCCCACCAACGAAGAATGTATTCAGTTTGGCGTCCGCCAGGCTACCATCTACTTCCTGGGATAATCCATGTATTGAAAATCCGCTTTTCTTCTGGTATACTGTCAGAAGAAAGGCGGATTTTATTATGATCGATGTATGCAATATTCATGTAATGAAGCCGTTGCTTATGGAGCATGGGTTTCATTTTTCCAAGGCAAAGGGGCAAAACTTTCTGATTGCCGGTTGGGTTCCTCAGCGCATTGCTGAGGATGCCGGGGTGGATGAAACCGTCGGCGTGCTGGAAATCGGTCCCGGCATCGGCCCGTTGACCCAGCAGCTGTGCCTGCGGGCAGGGAAGGTTTGCGCCGTGGAGCTGGACACCCGGCTGAAGCCTATTTTGGATTTGACTGTGGGTGAATTTTCCAATTTGGAGATTCTCTGGGATGATGTGCTGAAGCAGGATGTGGCAGCGCTGGTGAGGGAAAAATTTCAGGGTCTGCGCCCCATGGCTTGCGCCAATTTGCCTTATTATATCACTTCTCCCATTTTGACCGCTCTGCTGGAAGCAGAGTGCTTTGACTGCGTGACGGTTATGGTGCAAAAAGAAGTGGCGCAGCGCATTGCCGCAAAGCCGGGGACGGCGGATTACAGCGCCTTTACGGTGTTTTGCCAGTATTACGCAGAGCCGCAGCTGCTGTTTGATGTGCCGGCGGGTTGTTTTCTGCCCCAGCCTAAGGTGACCTCTGCGGTGATTTCCCTGCGGGTGAGAAAGCAGCTGCCCTGGGAAATTGCGGATAAAGATCTCTTCTTCCGTGTGGTGAAGGCCAGTTTTGCCATGCGCAGAAAAAAGCTGCAGAATGGTTTGGCCGCCGGCTTTCCGGAGCTGGGTAAGTCCGGCGCAGGAGAGGTGATCCGTGCCTGCGGCATGGACGAGAATGTGCGGGGAGAAACATTGGATATTCCTGCATTTGCTGCCCTTGCCAATGAAATTGCCGGGAGGAAACGCAGTGGTTGAGTTTTTGTTTTTGGATCTGGACGATACCATCTTAGATTTTCATAAGGCGGAGTATATTGCCATTGGCAAGACTTTGGTCTCCTTTGGTCTGGAACCCACGGAGCAGGTGCGCGCTAGATACAGCGTGATCAACAAAGCCCACTGGGAAAGATTGGAGCGCAAGGAGCTTACCCGGGAAGAAGTGCTGGTAGGCAGATTTGATGTGCTGTTTAAGGAATACGGAATTTCCGCAGACCCGGTGCAATGCGCCAGACGGTATGAGGACTTTCTTTCTGTGGGACATTATTTCCTGCCGGGAGCCTTGGAAACATTGGAGCAGCTGTCCGGTAAATATAAGATGTATCTTGCCAGCAACGGAACTGCCAAGGTTCAGGCCGGCAGACTGAAAAGCGCCAATATCAGCCATTTTTTTGAGAAGATATTCGTGTCCCAGGAAATCGGCGCTAACAAGCCTGCACCGGAGTATTTTCAGCGGTGTTTTGCCCAGATTCCGGATTTTGATCCCAACCGGGCCATGATGGTGGGAGACAGTCTGTCTTCTGACATACAGGGCGGCATCAATGCAGGCATTGCCACCTGCTGGGTCAATCCCGCCCGTGCGCCTGCCAACCCAGCGATTCCGGCAGACTACGAAATTGAAAGCATTGCCCAGCTTCCTGCCTTGCTGGAAAAACTGTAAACAGTAAAAACCGGTCTTTGGAAATTTCCAAAGACCGGTTTTGTTATTTCCGATTGCGTTCTTTGATCAGGAACACAGCCAGCACCTGGGCCAGGAACTCCAGCAGGGCAACCTGCCCCTGGGTCCAAAGCCGGTTGCCGGTGCATTCGTCAAAGCCCACATAGCCCCGGAACATACCGTGATCAAGAATGGCACATTGGAGCATACTCTTGATACCCTGGGGCTCCAGAATTTCCTGGGCATTGGGGGGCAGATCTTTTACATCGGCGCAGTACAGCACACCCTTTTCGTCGTATACATCCTGCCAACCGGGAATATCGGTGATATAGCTGACATCCTGCAGATTGTCCTTTTCCGGAGAAATGCCCTCGTTGCACCATTCAAAGGTGTTGGAACAGGCGGTGTTATCATCGTTGTTTTCAAAGATGTAAACACGGCTGACATTGAAATGGGTGCCGATAAAGCTTAGCAGCTCGTCAATGGTGGCATCTATATCCCGGCTTTCGTACAGACTCTGGAACACAAAACGGATCAGGGAATCATCGTTGACGGTTTCCTGGGAATCAGAATCAATACGGGTGATACGGGAGGCGGTGTCCATCAGGAATTCATATTTCTCCTGAGGGCTGTAAATGATGAATTGGTTTTTGCCCTTGCGCTTGGCGCTGTAAAGAGCCTCATCGGCATTGCGGAACAGCTCGGTGTAGCTCTTGCCGTGAATGGGGCTTATGGCGCAGCCGATGGAGATGGAAACGGGAAGCTCCGGCATCAGCTTGTGCAGCTGCTCATAGAAGGTTTCCACCAGCAACCTGCACCGATCCTCCAGCATGGTTTGATCGGGAACATTTTTCAGGAAGATCAAAAACTCATCGCCGCCAATACGGCCAATAAGATCTTGTGAACGGAACAGACTGCGCAGAGTGGAACCGATCTGGGTCAAAACTGCATCGCCGTAAAGATGTCCCAGGGTGTCATTGATCATTTTGAAATTATCCAGATCCATCATCAGAAGGGCGGAGCAATCCTGGGGGTTGCTTCCCAAATGGTTGGAAATCGCTTCCTGGACGGAAGCCTTGTTCAGCAGCTTGGTCAGGGAATCCCGCTGCGCCTGTTGCCGCATACGCAAGGCGTCGGATTTGAGCTCGTTAATGTCATAGACAATACCGATGATGTGGGTGGGGGAGTCCTTGCCGATGGATGTGGCTCGAATCCGGGACCACAAATATCTTCCGCTGCTGTTGACAATACGAAGCTCCAGAGCATCAGTATGGCAGGAATTATGCAGGCCTTCCACAAATTGCTGAAGCTTGGGCATGTCATCGGGGTGGAAAAGGATTCCTTTTTTTACCTGCATGCTGAAGTTGGGATAAACAGTACCATAGCCAAAGCGCTGAGTCCACTTTTCTGTGAAATGCATGATGTCTTCGGCAATATCCCACCGGAAAATGACGCCCTCTGTCTGGTCGATAATGACCTGGTTGTGGGCGAAAACGGCTTCCAGCTTTGCCTGTTTTTCCATACATTCGTTGATTTCACACAAGGCATGATACCAGCAGAAGCTGCCATCCGGCGCCTGATACAGACGGCAGCGGTCCTGCACCCAAAGGGTCTCGCCGGTACGCCGACGCAGCCGGTAGCGGTATTTCAGCGGCTGATAATCCCGAAGAGGATCCTGAAGCATAGCAGCAAACACGGCTTTGTCTTCGCTTGCCACTAAGGCTTCCAGGGAGTTGGAGAATTCCTCCTCCAAAGCCCGGGCGGTATAGCCGGTCAGCGTCAAAAGATTGCCCTGACCTTCCACGATGGTGTGCGGACGGTCGGTACTGCACCGCAAAGGCGCGCTCATAAGATCCACCATAGCGGGGGCACTCAGAAGATTGCGCAGCGCCTGGGGTGTTTCCTTTACTTCATTTTTAAGCTCATGAAATACAGCCAGAACCACGCGCTGCACATCGGTGTTGGCCCGCAGCAGGGTGATCTCGTAGGGGCTATAAACATTCTGCATGGGATTGTACAGGCGGCAGCGGAAGCTGTACTTGCGCTGATTTTGCACAAAAAGCTTCTGGGAGAACATATCCTGCATGCGGGACATGTTATCAACATCCTGGGGGTGGATTCCCTCTTGCATAAGCCGGATTCCCAACTCGTCAAAGCTGCAGTCAGAAAGCAGGGATACAAAGTCGGGATTGGGGTTATATACCACATGGAAAACCCTGTTGTCCACATCCAGCTCAATAATGGTATCGTTTAGGTGGTGCAGCAGCGTTTGATATTTCAGTTGAGAAAGCTGCAGAGAGTTCAGCGCCTGGGGGCGATGCTCCGGGTTGGGCAGGGGAACACGGATTTGGTCAGATTTGGGAGAATAGCCGTCAGCGTATTTTTTAGCCAGATCGATCATTTCCTGCTGCACATGCTTGAAGCATTCCAGAAGCTGGGGGGAGAACAGGCCGCATTCGCCATTGAGGATCATATTAACAGCGGTGTCGTATTCGTAGGCGGGTTTGTATACCCGGTGAGTGGTCAGGGCATCAAAGGCATCAGCAATGCCAACCACCTGGGCGCAGATGGGAATTTCGTTGCCCTTCAGCCGCTGGGGATAACCGCCGCCGTCCCAACGCTCATGGTGGTACAAACATATATTATATGTATAACGCAGGTACATGATGTCACCCATGCCCTCCAGCTGCTCTACCAGCGCAGCGCCGGTGGTGGTATGGGTCTTCATGATGTCAAATTCTGCAGGCGTCAGCTTGCCGGGCTTGTTCAAAATGGAATCGGGAATGGAGATCTTGCCGATATCGTGCAGGGAGGAGGCGCTGGAAATGGTGTCCACCATTTCTTCGGTAAGCTTATACTCCGGGCAGCAACGGGCGACTTCCTGCAGCAGGATCTGGGTCAGCCGACGGATTCGCAGGACATGGTTACCGGATTCTGCGCTGCGGTATTCGATCATCGCAGACAGTGCATCCAAAACGGTTTGGTTTGCGTTGCGAAGGGTTTGACTCTGTTCATGCACCAGCTGTTGCAGATGCCAGCGGTGGGTATACAGATCGATGAGGACCTGCAAGCGGCGCTGGATGGAAAGGGCAGTATAGGGTTTATGGACCACATCTGCTACGCCCAGCAGAAATGCCAGTTCTTCGTGTTCCCCGGTCTTGGCGTGGGCAATCAGGGCAATAACGGGGATCTCATTTTCAGAACCGGGGTGGCTGGCTTCCACCAGGGCGCGAAAACCGCCGGTGTTGGAAATCGGCAGGTCTGCTAAAACAGCAGCGATACACCGACTGTTCTGCGCCAGCAGGAGAACGCCCTGCTCTGCGGTATCTGCTTCCAGAAGATAAAAATGTTCACTGAAGATATCAAAGAGTTTTGGCCGGTCGCTGTTGGTACTGCCAACCAGCAGCAGGGTATCCTTCAATCTGGATTTCATAATGGCCCCTCCTAATTATGTATATAACCATCATAACAGACAGCGGTTTCCTGTGCAAGAAAAGATTTGCCCGGTAATAAATAAATTTGAAATTTATGAAAAAAAGAATGTTATTTTTCAAAATGTCACCGAATCTGCAACCCGGAGCTGATATAAATAAGGCACAAAAGCAAACCGAAGCAAAGGAAAGGAGGGTGCTGATGACCGCAAGAGTGTGGGGAGAACCCCATAGAACGACTTGGGTTTGTGTGGATGCCTACCAAAGCGGAGCCTTGAGCGGGCGAATGTATCACCGGTTCCGGGAAGAGGGAATTCGGTTTCTGAACCTGACCGAGCTTTTGAAGGAAGTGGAAAAGACTCTGGATGACATGGAGTTTCCAAAATCCTTTACAGCGCCCCGAAGGTTTTCCCAAGACTACGGGCGATTGCCCCGGATTACCGATGAAACAGAGCACAAAGGCAATCGGGCAACCTTTGCAGTCCGGATTCTGTTTCGCCAGAACGCAAGCTGGCAGGGAACAGTGACCTGGTTGGAAGGCAAGCAGGAACAAAGTTTTCGAAGCGCATTGGAACTGATTTTCTTAATAAACAGTGCGCTGGAGCAAAAAGAAGCATCGTAAAATAAAAATGTAAAACATTGATCAGAAATATTCGCAAATGGCAAACCGTTTGAAAAAACGGGACGCAAAGCAAGCGGACTAAGGCCAAAGGCTATGTCGGCGCGGCTGCCGGTATTTCGATCCCCAAATTGAAAGGAGAACGAAATAATGGCAAAAATGATTATGAACAAGAGGACTCTGGCAGTCCTGCTGACCCTGGTTTTGGTGTTCAACCTGATTGGTGTCGGTACTTATGCAGCAGAAAACACCGAGCCCGCCCTGGTACAGAATTTCCAGGACACCTATTATAAGCAAAACGGCGCTGCCGGTACTGCCGGCGATTGGGAGATCCATCTGTCCAAGACAGCTGCTCCTGCCGGTGATGACAATGTGTTTGACATTACCCTGCGCATTGAGACCAAGGATATTTCCACTCAGCTGGCTGGCGCTACCCACGGCGCAGTTGCGCTGGTACTGGATGTGTCCAGCTCCATGGCAAAGGAAATCGAAAGCTGCGATCGCTGCGGCGAGGCAAAAGGCCACAGCAATCATAAGGGAAAAGACGGCGTTTGCACCTACAAGGAAGTTACCCATCTGGACCTGCTGAAGAGAGCGGTTAATAGCTTCCTGGACAGCTACGCAGCAACTGCAACCCAGGGCGACAAGCGCCTGGTTTCCATTGTAAAGTTTGCAACCAACGCTGACACCGTCCTCAGCTGGATTGATGTGAGCGATCCTAATAATCTAACTACTGTTAAGAATGCGGTGAATGCCATGGGCAGCACCAGCGGCACCAATATTGAGGCCGGCTTGGCTCTGGGCCGCAATCTTCTGAATAAGTTCGAGATTAACCAGATTCCTCTGGATAACCAGAGCCTGATTCTGTTCAGCGACGGCTCTCCCACGGTTGCTGTGGGCAACAAGAACGACACCAGCACCACCAAGGTGGCATCTGACGGCAAGGGCATCGGCTATGGTAACAAAGCAAGCGATGACCTGGGAAGCATCCTGGCCGGCGTTAACGCAAAGAAGAAGGCTGTGGCTTACAACACCGATGCCGCTTTGCTGAAATCTGTATTTGGCGCAGCCAATGTGATCACCAGCACCGCAGACTCCCTGGCTTTGGACCTTACTGCTGAAGCAGGCAAGATCATTACCAGCACCACCAATGCTTCTACTGTTACCGATCCTATGGGCGTGGGCGTTTCTATGGTGGTTGTTCCCGCCGGTTACAATACCGTCGGTGAGAAGTGGGATCTTTCCAAGTACACACCCACCGTTGCCAACGGCATTACTACCTATACCATTCAATATCGGGTAGAGCTTGACCCCAAGGCTGTGGCTGCGGATTCCAACTATCCCGGTTACACCGTGCTGACTCCCGCCAATGGCGAAACCACTTTGAATTATACCTATGGCGAAAACGGCACCCCCGTATCTGTGGACTTTAACGAGCCCAATATCCGCGGTATCAACAGATTTACTGTCCGCTATGAATATGTGGGTAATGTTCCTGCAGGCGCTCCTCAGGTTCCTGCTGCCAAGACCTACAAGGCAGGTCAGTCTGTAAAGGTTGCCGATATCCCTGCATTGGAAAACTACACTTTCTCCGGCTGGAGCAAGACCGATTTTGTTATGCCCGCTGCAGATGTGGTGATCACCGGCTCCTGGAGCGAGAATGCCAAGTATGACTATAGCGTAATTTATCACGCTAACTTCGGCGCAAATGAGACCAAGGCAGATGCAGAGAACATCACCGGCACCTATGCAACTTCCTACGCAATCGAGGTAGATGCCAATGCCTTCACCCGCGCCAATTACACCTTCATCGGCTGGTCCACCACGCCCAAGGGTGAAGTGGTTTACCAGGCTGGCGACAAGCTGAGCTTCCACAAGGGTGGGCAGGAAGAACTGTACGCCCAGTGGATTGAGCATGACAAGTACAGCTACACCGTGATTTATAACGGCAACGGCGGCGCACTGGAAAATGGCGACCTGGCCTACGGCGACAGCGAGAATGTTTCCGGCACCTATGCCACCTCCCACAGCGTAGAAGTGGATGCAAACAGCTTTGTTCGTTCCCATTACACCTTCACCGGCTGGAACACCCAGGCTGACGGCAAGGGCAAGTCCTACACCGCTGAGGAAGTAATCGCCCTGACTGCACAGGATAACACCCTTACCCTGTATGCCCAGTGGACCGTTAACGAGTACCGTTACACCGTAGAATATAAGGTTCGTGTGGATGACGGCGAATATACCGTCTTTGCAGGTCAGCTGCCCGAGAATGCACCCATCGGCGGCGTGGAAGCCTATGGCACTGAGATTGCGCCTGAAGCCCTGGAGCTTCCCCAGAGTCTGACCGACAGCGACTACACCTACGAGTTCACCGCTGCAGAAGGTACCGTTATCGGCGAGGGTGAAAATGTGGTGGTTGTATTCTACACCTATATCACACCTCCCGCACCTCCCGTAGAGGAGCCCCAGATAACGCCCGAGCCTCCCGCACCTCCCGTAGAGGAGCCCAAGGAGGAGTCCCGGATAACGCCCGAGCCTCCCGCACCTCCTGTAGAGGAGCCTGAGGTGGAGACTCCCAATGAGGAATTGGTGGACCTGCCCGACGAGGAAGTTCCTCTGGCGGATGTTCCCAAAACCGGCGATCCTCTGCTGGTCTTCCTGGCTGCTGCAGCCGCTTCCGGCTTGGGTCTGTTGGGACTCAGCTGCAAGAAGAAAGAAGAGCAGTAACACAATTTAAAAATCCCGGGGTGCTGCCCCGGGATTTTGCTCATTATAAAATAGTTTCTTTTTTGAAGAAAATGATGTAAAATGTAACTGTATTTATTACTGACAAAGAGTATGATGTAGGCATAAAGCAGGAAAGGGGGTTCGGCTATGAAAGGCAAGCTGAGAAAGCTTTTGATTGTCCTTTTGGCGCTGGTGTTGGCGTTCAGCCTTTTTAAGGTAGTTGAGCAAGCGGTCAGCTACCGGCAGGCAAGAAATAAGCAGCAGGCGGCGCAGGATTTGGCCTTTACCCACACCACCCCTCAGAGGGAGCCTGCTTTCACCCTAAAGCCGGAGTATATTGAGCCGCTTCCCCAGGAGGCGCAGCTGCTTCGGGAGCTGGATTTGTCCGGCCTGCAGGAAATCAATGCGGATGTACTGGGCTGGTTTTACATTCCCGGAACGGATATTTCCTACCCTTTGATGGAGGTGGAGACCCGGGATGAATATCTTCGCAGAGCCTGGGATGGCAGCTACAGCCGGGCAGGAAGTATTTTTCTGGAGCGGCGCAGCAGCCGGGATTTTTCGGATTTTAATACCATTATTTACGGCCATCACATGCGGGATAAGAGCATGTTTGGTATGCTGCCGGAATATGCCAAGGAATCCTACCGGGAGGAACACCCCTGTGTGTATATTGCCACGGCGGACACCATTCGCCGTTATGAGGTTTTCGCAGCCTATGAAGCGCCTGTAACCAGCGATACTTACCGTCTTGTGTTTGAAAACGAGGAAAGAAAACAGGCGTGCCTGCAGCAATATCTGGAGAATTCTGTTTGGGAGCCTACCCAAACGCCTACTACCGATGACTATATTTTAACTCTTTCCACCTGCACCGGAACCGGCACCTATCATTCCCGCTGGGTGGTTCAGGCGGTGCTGACCGGGCAATGGAGCCGATAAAAAACCGACCTCCGGAGGGAGGTCGGAAGGAATTATGTATGGGATGCCGGGAGCATGGGCTCTAAAGGGTGCACGCTGGTGTGAATTCTGGCAGGTGTGTGAGGATACTGGCGGTAAAAAGCCTTTTCAATTCGCTTGCACACGGTGCAGCTGTTTTCGTAATTGGCCTGGGGCAGCATGATCACCAGCTGGGACATGTTGCACTGTGAAACCACATCGCCCTGGCGCAGGTTGCTGAGGATCAGTTCCTTAAGGTTTTCCATGGCGATGTCCAGACTGCGGCGGGGAAGCGCCTGCCTGTCCTCTCCGTGGAGGGAGAGCAGGGCAATGTGAATCACATCACCGCTGCGCAGGATGCTTCTTGCCTGCACCTGATACAGCATGCGGAAGAAATCGTATTCACAAAACAGGGCGCCCTTTGCAGGTGCGGGTTCCCGAAGCTGTTCCCGAACTGCGCTTAAGGAAATGCTGCGGTCATTGCTAAGCTTGGTTGCTTCCCGATACAGGCGGCGGCTTTCGTCAGAGGGCATAACGCCGAAGGTGTCAAAAAGCAGCTCGCTCATTTGCTCATAGAGGGCGAGGACACTTTCTCGATCTCCCTGTGCCAGCAGACAGCGCATACGGTGCTGATACAGCTCCTCGCTGTAGGGCTCGATTTTCAGCGCCCGGGCGCAAAGGTCACAGGCTTCCTCCCAGCGACCGGCTTCCTCCAGCATGGCAAGAGCCCGCTGGGCGGTATCCAGAAACAGTTGGTGATAGTAGCTGTTAATGGGCATGACCCAGGGCTCCATGGAGAGCTTGGGGAGAAAATCGCCCTTGTACAGAGAAAGCGCCTGCAGATATTGGGAAAGGCGGCTTTCGTCATTCTCAGCCGGTGCGGTACACAGCCGGTCAAATTCCTCCACATCCAGAGAAATGGGATATTGGGTATTCCAGCTGTAGTTACCGTTTTTGTTGAGAATCAGGGTGTGACCTGCATCGGGAAACAGGTCATCCAGCATGGTACGGGCCCGATAAAACAGCGCCTTCAAACGGCCGGAGGGGTCCTCCAGCGGGTCGGAAACCTTAGCGCCCTGCAGCAGGGAAACCAGATTGCCTTGGGTGATTTGGCTGTTACGGGAATAAATCAAATATGCCAGCAGCAGCCAGACCTTTTTCATGCGGTTAGCCTGGTCGTTGATGATGCGCTGTTCCCGGCGAATAGAAAATTCGCCCAGCATGGAGATTTCCAATGGCTTCACGGCAGACTGCTCCTTTCTTAAACCCTTATATTAGAATTTTAACAATAAAACGCTAAGATTGCAATTGAAAAAATTTTTTGCTTTTTGAGATTCCCGAAAAGGGACAGAAATGATAAAACAATCCCGGCAATGGGAAAAGGAGGGTATCCCTATGAACACCGGAATCAACAGATGTATCGGCATCCTTCTGGCGGCGCTGCTGCTGGGAGGCTGTTCCCGTTTGCCGGCGCAGGGTTTGCCTGAAGAAACCACCGCTCAGGCGGCTGCGGTAACCTCCACCACGGAGCAAACCCAACAGGAAACCGCCGGGACAACGGAAGAAACCACCGTTTCCACCGAGGAAACCACGGTGGAAACCACGGAAGAACCCACGGAAGAAGCCACACAGCCGCCTGCGACCCAGGAGACCACCCAGCCTCCGGAGGAAACCACCGAAGCAACCTCCGGTTCTGCCATGAAAAACGAGGCGGATGCCATGTCCCAGGGTGGCAATTATACAGGAAACACGGAGGCTCCGGGAATTCATGTGAAATCCGGTGGCGGCGCAGAAATTGACTATTCCAATGCCTCTCAGGGCTATGTGATGGTGCGCCATGCCCAGGACCCCGGTCAGCGGCTGAAGGTGCAGGTAAAAGGCCCGTCTACCACCTATACTTATAATCTTGCCCCCGGCGGATGGACGGCATATCCTCTGTCCGACCAGACGGGTCAGTATCAAATCACAGTTTATATCAATGTGGTGGATACCAAATATGCGGCGGTGGTTTCCTTGACCACCAAGGTGGCCTTTGCCGATGATTTTGCTCCGTTTCTCCATTCCAATCAATATGTGAATTTCGCTGCAGCCCCCAATACCGTGGCGAAAGCCGCAGCCCTCACCGCAGGAAAGAGTGACCCCTTGGAAAAGGTGGCGGCGGTATATGATTATGTGGTAAAGCATTTAAGCTATGATTATGAACTGGCTGCCACCGTAACCAGCGGTTATTTGCCCGATCTGGATGGGGTGCTGGCAAAGGGCAGCGGAATCTGCTTCGACTATGCCGCATTGATGACCGGCATGCTTCGCAGCCAGGGCGTACCCGCCAAGCTGGTAATCGGCTACGCGGGAGATGTGTATCATGCGTGGATCAATGTGTGGTCGGAGAATGAGGGCTGGGTGGATGGCGTGATTCACTTTGACGGATTCTCCTGGAAGCGCATGGACCCCACCTTTGCTTCCTCCGGAGGAAGTGATATTCTGGATTACATTGGAAATTCTGCTAATTATCACGCAAAGTATATTTACTGATGCTGCCGGGAGGCGCCTATGAAACAGTTTATGCTTACAAATGAAGAGATTGCTTCCATCACTTTGGCGCTGAGCCATTTTCTCCATGCCGGAATCAGCACCGCAGATGCTTTGGTGCTTTTGCGGGAGGATGAAAAGGACAGTCAAATTTCCCGCATTCTGGGAGATATGGCGCGCGGGGCGGATGAAGGGCAGCCGTTATCCCGGGTGTTTCTCCAAGCCGGATGCTTCCCGGATTATGTATGTACCCTGCTGGGGGTAGGCGAACGGGTGGGAAGACCCGAGGAGACTTTGCTGGCACTTTCCAAATACTATCAGGGCAGGGCGCAGCTGCAGCGGCAACTGACAAGAACGCTGACATATCCGGCGGTGCTGCTGGCTGTGTTGTTGGCGGTAACAGCTATTTTGCTGATTTTTGTGCTGCCCGTGTTTAATGATGTTTATGCCCAGCTGGGCGGCAGCCTCACCGGTGTTGCCGGATGGTTGCTTGCTCTGGGACAGGGTTTGAAGCTGGTTTTGCCCGTTATTCTGATTTTGGGTCTGGCAGTTGTGTTGTCATTTATGATTCCGCCGGTTCGCACAGGGATAAAGGCATTGTTTTTGCGTATTTTTGGTGACCGGGGTGTGATGAAAAAAATGAACACCGCCCGGTTTGTTCAGGCGCTGACCCTGGCGCTGGAAAGCGGCATGACGGCTCCGGAGGGGGTGCGTCTGGCAGCCGCGTTGTCCAAAACTCCGGGCTTTCAAAAGCGCTGCCGGTTGTGTATTCAAGGAGTGGACAGGGGAGAATCCCTTTCCCGTGCCTTGCTGGAAAGCGAACTTTTGGAAAGAACGGATTGCCGCCTGCTGGAGGCGGGAGAACGGAGCGGTCGCACCGATGCTGTTTTGGGCGAGCTGACTGAGCGCTTGCTGCGGGATAGTGAGGATGCCCTGGAGCAGGCGGCAGGAAGCGCTGAGCCTGGGGTGGTGGCGGTAGCCTGCGTGCTGATTGGCGCTGTGCTGCTGTCGGTAATGCTGCCGCTGATGAATATTATGACGGCCATGGGGTGACGGTATGAAGAAAAAAATCTTTACCCGCCTGGCTGTCTGGACAGCGGTAATCCTTGGCGTGCTGGGGTTTCTTGCAAGCATTTCCAGATTGTCCGCAACCCAGCAAGACGGGGGGAGGCAGCAGCTGGAAAAGGCTTTGCGCCGGGCAGCGGTGGCTTGCTATGCTGCAGAGGGGATTTACCCGCCCAATGTGGAATATTTGCAGCAGCACTACGGCATTCAGATAGACGAAAGCCGTTACGGGGTGTTTTACGAAGTGTTTGCAGAAAATCTCATGCCTGAGATTACGGTGGTGGAATTACAGCCATGAAATACATGAACAGTCAACGATCCTTATCTGCGGTGGCGGCAATGCTGGTTCTGGCAGTGTTTGCCGTTGGCATCCTTGGTGTGTTACTGGGTGGAGCGGGAATTTATCAGCGGTTGGTGAGCAAAACCGATGCAGCCTATGACAGCCGCACCTGCGCCCAGTATTTAACCTCCAAGGTGCGGCAGGCTCCGGGGGAGGTGCGCCTTGCGCCCTTTGGCAATGGAATGTCTCTGGTGATCGAACAGGTGTACGGAGAAAAAGAATATATCACCCGGGTGTACTGCCATGAGGGCTGGTTGATGGAGCTGTTTTGCGCTGCGGACGGCAGTTTTGCGCCGGAGGACGGAGAAAAGATCCTGCCGGTGGAGGATTTAAAGCTTGCCATACACCGGGGGCTGTTGATAGCGGATATTTACACCGCGCAAGATCATGTGCACCTGAAGCTGGATTTGCGGGAGGTGACGCCATGAGAAGCAAAGCACCCTTGATGCTTATGGAGCTTACGGTCATGCTGCTGGTGCTTGCCCTGGCGGCGGCGCTGTGTCTGCAGGCTTTTTTATGGGCGGATACCAAGGCAAAAGAAACGGTGAATCAGGATACCGCAGCACGGTATCTGCAAAATGCGGCGGAGGTCTTGAAAAATTGCGGCGGTGATTACACGGCGGCAGCTGACGAGCTGGAGGGCAGCTGGGACGGGGAAATGCTGCGTCTGAAAAAGGGAGAACTTCTGATTCTGGTGCATCCGGAGGAAAGGGGAGTTCCCTTGTTGGGAGGCGCGGTGTTGGAAGCCCTTTGGGCAGAAAAGGTAATTGCCCAACTGCGCGTCAGCTGGCAGGAGGTGGACTATGGGAAATAGACGGCCTTTTTCCAGCGTGGGAATCTGCTCATTGCTGGTGATTTTTGCAGTGCTGTGCATGAGTGTGTTTGCGTTGCTTTCCGTATCCACGGTGCAGTCCCAAGCCCGTCTGGCAGAAAAAGCCCGGGCAGCCGCAGATAATTATTATCGCGCAGAAAATGAGGCGGAGCAGATTTTAGCCCAATTACGCAGCGGTGAGATTCCGCCCGGCGTGGAATCTCCCGGAAAACATCTTTACACATACAGCTGTGACCTTTCCGAAACCCAGACCCTGGCGGTATGGGTAGCGGTGACAGGCAGCGAATACGAGATTCTTCGCTGGCAGGTGGTTTCCACCGTGGAATGGCAGGCAGATGACAGAATCCCCGTTTGGAGAGGAGAGTGAACCATGGAACAAATCATGGATTATTTAAAGCAGGCGGTAGCATCCGGTGTGTCCGACCTGTTTGTGGTACCCGGCGCGCCCATGACGGGAAAAATTGAGGGACTTATGAAGCCTCTGCGCTCTGACCGGCTTATGCCGGAGGATACGCAGGTGCTGATTCGTGAGATTTACGGTCTGGCGCAGCGGGATATAGAGGGCTATCTTCGCACGGGGGATGATGATTTTTCCTTTTCTGTTCCCGGGCTGGCTCGATTCCGGGTGAATACCTACCGTCAAAGAGGTTCTCTGGCGGCGGTAATTCGGGTGGTTGCATTTGATATTCTTGATTTTAGGGAATTGGGAATCCCGGAGCAGGTGATGGCGCTTTCCCGGCACACCGGCGGTATGATTTTGGTTACCGGTACTGCAGGCTGCGGAAAATCCACCACCCTTGCCTGTCTGGTAGACCAAATCAATAAACAAAGAGCCTGCCACATTATCACCCTGGAAGACCCCATTGAGTATCTTCATAGAAATCAGAAAAGTATTGTCAGCCAGCGGGAAATTGCAGTGGATACCGAGGATTACCTTACGGCCCTGCGGGCGTGTCTGCGTCAGGCACCGGATGTAATTCAGCTGGGCGAAATGCGGGATTTAGAAACCATTCGCACGGCAATGACTGCTGCGGAAACCGGACATCTGGTGCTGGCGACCCTGCATACAAGAGGGGCGGTAAATACCATTGACCGCATTATTGACACCTTCCCTGCAGACCAGCAGGATCAAATTCGAATCCAACTCAGCAATGTGCTGCGCACGGTGGTCTCCCAACAGCTGGTTCCCGATACCCGGGGAGGTCAAATTCCGGTGTTTGAGATTATGCACATGACCGGTGCGGTACGCAGCATGATTCGGGATTGTAAAACCCACCGGATTCCCGCTGCCATTGCTTCCGGTGGCGCAGATGGTATGGTGTCCATGGATCAGGCTTTGTTTGAAGCCTACGGCGCAGGAAAAATCACGGCGCAAACTGCCTTGGACTATGCAGAAAACCCGGAACAAATGCAAAGAAGAATGGCATAAAAAAGGCCAACCGTAAAGGCCAACCGTTGCAGAGCAACGGTTG
>JAZRBJ010000036.1:0-13488 GCA_045635065.1 Faecousia sp.
GCAGGCATTGGCATCGATGACCGGCACATTGGGAATGGCTTGGGCGAAGGGGGTATAGATGGCGCTGCGGGTATTCAGTCCCCGGTTGAACTCACTTAAAGGCTTTTTGGAGGGGCACTTTTCCTGGCAGACACCGCAGCCGGTACATTTATCCATGTTTACATAGCGGGCTTTCTTGCGGATGTCTACGGTGAAATTACCCACAAAGCCGGAAACCTTTTCCACTTCGCTCCAGGTATGTATGGTGATATTTTCGTGGCTGGCAGCCTCCACCATTTTGGGAGTAAGAATACAGGCGGAGCAGTCCAGAGTGGGAAAGGTTTTGTCCAGCTGGCCCATTCTGCCGCCAATGGAGGGCTCTTTTTCCACGATGTCTACCTGATAGCCTGCATCGGCAATATCCAGAGCGGTCTGGATACCGGCAATACCGCCGCCGATGACCAGCGCCCGCTTGGTAACGGTGCTTTCACCTGCCTGCAGAGGCGCATTCAAATGTACCTTTGCAACGGCGGCACGCATGAGGATCACGGCCTTTTCTGTGGCTTCTGCCATATCCTTGTGAATCCAGGAGCAATGCTCACGAATGTTGGCAATTTCCACCAGGTAGGGATTCAATCCATTCAGCTCCGCGCATTTACGGAAGGTAGCCTCGTGCATACGGGGCGAGCAGGAGCAGACCACGATGCCTTCCAGCTGATGTTCCCGAATGGCCCCGGCAATACGGGACTGACCCGCTTCGCTGCACATATAGGGATAATCTTCTGCGTGGACAACGCCCTGCTCCAGCAGAGCCAGCTCCACAACTTTTTTCACATCCACCGTTGCAGCAATATTGCTGCCGCAGTGGCACACAAATACACCGATTCTACGCATTTGTTACCTCCTGTATTTGCGGAATGCACTCATCAGAAGCTGTTGGGGCATTTCCTCGTCTAACAGTTCGGGAATGACATCTGCAGAAAGACCTTCCTGTCCACGCTGACGGATGAGAATCTGACGGGCGACATCAATCAGCTTGCCCGGCTGCACATTCCGGGGGCAGCGTTCAATGCAGGCAAAACAACTCAGACATTTCCAGGCAGATACGGAATTGGCCAAGGCCTCCACATCGTCATTAATCACATAAGTCACAAACTGATGGGGTTTAATGTCCATTTCGTTGAAAGAAGGGCAGGATGCGGAGCATTTGCCGCACTTCATGCACTTCAGGGGGTTTACACCGCTGATTTGTTTGATTTCTTCCGTTTTGTTCATTCCTGCACCTCCTGAATGCCCAGAGCCTCAGCAAGAAGCTCTGTGAAGTAAACGATGGGGAGCGGACTGTTCTTACTCAGATTATACTTGCACAGCGGGCAAGCAGTTACAAGGCAATCTGCCTGGAATCCGGCAGCGCTTTCGGTAATACGAGAGCAAAGGGCAGCGGCCTGCGCTTTTTCCTTGATGGATATGTAACCGCCGCAACACTCGTTGCGGTAGGGATAAATCACAGGTTCTGCGCCAAGGGCCCGGATGAAATCTTCCAAAATGGTAGGATTCTCTGCATCGTCAAAAGCCATTACATTGCTGGGCCGCAGCAACAGACAGCCGTAATAAGCGCCAATTTTCCGCCCGGTGAGAGGATTCACCACTTGCTTTTTCAGATTGTCAAAGCCAATCACATCCCGCAGTACTTCCAGATAATGCAGAACCTTAACTTCGCCCTTATAGGGTTCGGAAAGACCCATGTAATTATTGGCCCGCATTTGAATGTCGGCCACATTTGCCATATCGTCATTGACACGCTTTAGCACATGATAGCAGGCAGAGCATACCGCCACCAGGTCCTGCCCCTTTTCCTTTACGGCATTCAGCGCCCGAACGGAGGGAAGCTTGCTGGCGATTTCATCTGCACCCAGAGGGTACACGCCGCCACAGCACTGCCAATCCGCCAGCTCTTCCAAAGAGAAGCCAAGCTTTTCCGCGCAGGCTCTTGCATAGTCATCTAAATCCTTTGCTTTGTTTCGCAGGGTGCAACCCGGGAAATAACTATATTTCATAGCAGACACCTCACATAGTATAGTAAAAATTTCTTGCGTCAGTAAAGGAATATTGTAATATCGCAACACAGGGTTAACGATATAGTTATATCTATAAAATTATACCGAAAAAAGGCAAAAAAATGAAATTGGAAATGCACATAGCCACTTTGGCAAAAAGGCATAGCAGAGAAACAGGTTTTTTTCAACATAGAAAAAATATTTAAAAAATCAGGGGCTTTTGGGGAAACATAGGGGAAATATACACGTACGCCCATTCCAATATGGAATGGGCGTGATATGAAAATGGAATATCAATCTGCGTAAGCCACTTCGTTGCGGCAAAGATACAGCTTATCAACAAAGGCATGATCCAACCGGCTGAAGTGGTAGCCGGAGCGGTAAATCAGAAAATCCTCGAACTTTCCCATGTCGGCGCATTTTTGCTGGGTTAAGCCGTAATTATTTAGCATTTCTCCCGGCAGAGGAGAGGCCAGCGTATAGGCAAGCGGGTTAGCACGGAGCATATCAAACTGGGTGGCTCTGTCGTAAACAAGCACTCTCTTTTTGTTTCGCAGGTTTCCGGATACATTCTTTGCCTCACTGGTGCGTATGTACGGAACGGTTTCGTCGCCAAAAACAACCTCCACATAAGACAGGAAATCTTCCGCCTTTAAGGATTTGTTTTCAACCAAAGGATGATCCTGACGCATAAGCGCAACATAGTTGGAACGCCATACGGATTCGTACAGAAGATCTTTTTCAGCAAAATATTTCAGAAAATATTCCCGATCTTCTTCGCGGCACCGAATAAGGCCAAGAACATAATGACCGTCTGCCACGGAGTCAATTATACGCATGGAATTGGTTTCCAAAATGTCAACCTCCATATCCATACCGCCGTCAAAGGTGCTGATATATTCCAACACTGCCTGGGTAATATAACTGACTCTCGGAATCGCAAGGCTGAACAGCTGGTGGGAGGTATCCTCCCGTTGCAGGGCCAGCTCCATTTTTTGAACTTGCGCCGCAATTTTATGGGCATGGGAGAGAAATTCCTGCCCTCTGTGGGTGGGCACAACGCCTTTCGAGGTTCGCTTAAAAACGGCGAAGCCAACTGTCTCCTCCATATCCTTGATTGCTTTACTTAAGGTAGGCTGACTCATGAACAGATTGCTGGCAGCCTGGGTAATAGAGCCTGTTTTCTCCACTTCCAATGCATAACGAAAATACTGGGTATTCAAAACATCCTTCCCCTCCTTTGTTTTTGATTATAGCATATGTAAGCCTGTGTTACAAGTCGGCAAGCAGAGGTTTTTGCCAATATAGCAAACAACCTCCGCAGATACTGCAGAGGTTGTTTCATCCGTTATTATTCTTCGATAGAACCGGTTTCCTGGAAACGAACCATCAGTTCGTTCACCTTTTGGTACTGGTCGATACTGCAAATATGACCTGCTTTTTCCACAATGGCCACATTTTTAATCCGCTTCATTTCACTTCTAAGCATAGTGAGGAAGAAATGGTCCATAGCGCCTACTATGTACAGACCGTTCGCTTCATCCTTGGTCTTGATCTCATACTCCTTCTGGGTCTTTCTGAAAGACAGGATTACCTTACACCATGCAACAAATTCCTTACGGTCCACCCGCTGAGCAGAAGCCAGGAACAGATTTCGTCCGTAGGCCAACTGCTTATAGGGCATAACCACCAGACACACCAGGGTCAGAACTGCCTTCAGCGGCAGAACAGGCAACAGCATCATTGCCATACGAACCCCTAACCTCAACAGCCAGGTAAACTTACCCACAGGACCAACCAGGTAGTACTTATCCACCCGCTCGGGATAGGTGAAAACAATATGTTTCACAATCAGCGTACCTAGGGAAATACCGCCCCAGATAGCCTTTTCGATTCCCAGATGATCCACCACTTCCATGATCAGCTTGGAAACCGTATCAAAGGTTTGGTCCAGCTCAGACATCATATACTTGCTTCTTCCATGGGAAGGCAGCTCAATCAAGAGCATATCGTATTTCTTTTTCAAGTGGCGAACCTGGTATACCCAGTTGGAATAACCGCCGCCCAGACCATGAATGAGAATCATAGTGGGCTTTTCAAAAGAAATCTTTCCGCTCTCCGAGTAGATATTATAATTCAGCATTTCTACAAAAATACCCTCCGAAGACATATTTCGACACCAGACAACTATACCATTGCATAAGGCAAAAGTCAACACAAATATCCAGCAAATCCCTGCTTTTCCGTTTTTTATTTTGCCGGCCTATATTCGCAGAAAAACTGAGAAAAACAACTCACACCGCGGAAAACCCATTACATACACCCGAAGTGCATTCCAGGTAAAAAACAGCGATTTCTCCTCAGCATATCCGTTTTTACGGTAGCAGACCCCATGGCGGTCGCCGGATTTCTTGCTCTATGCTTTCTCATTTTTATCTTGCAATATTGGAAAAATAGAATATAATAAAAGCAAACGCATAGATGTTCAAAACCGGCTTGCTTTTTTAAAAAAGCACGCTATAATTTCACCATAAATACATCTTCAGGTCATATTACATACACGGAGGAAATTTATGAAATTTTATGCCGCAACAAAAGACTTTGCAACTTTTGACAAATGGGTAAATGCGCCTTGTTTTCGCCACTCTATTTTTCTAAAAACAGTTTCATCTGCAAATATTTCTATTACTTCCCCGGGTTTTTACGAATTGTTCATTAACGGTACCTGTATCACCAAAGGCCGCTTTTCTCCTGGAATTACGAATCCCGATCATCAGATGACTGTGGATCACTATGACCTGTTGCCTTACCTCCAGGAAGGAGAGAATGTAATCGCCATTCTTCTAGGCAATGGCCTTGTTAACTGTATCGGCTGGAAAACCTGGGGTGGGGATACTGCCCCCTGGCGTGCCGCGCCTTCTGTTGCGCTGAACTGTTGTATTGTTAATGAAGCGCAGAACATTTGCTTTACAGCAAAAGATTTTGTTACCGCTCCCTCAGCAATTTTATTTGATGATATGCGCTGCGGTGAGTGGTATGATGCCCGTCTGGAACAAACTGGCTGGATGAAACCGGGTTTTGATGACACCTCCTGGGTTCCTCCCATTCCCGCAACGCCTCCCCGCGGTATTCTTCGAGATGCAGATATTGATCCCATTGTTCCTTTGGCAGAACTAACTCCGGTTTCCTGCCATCCCGGCGGAATCTCCATTGATGCAACACCGGATGCAGATATTCAAATCATTCCACGTCAACCGGACGAAGACGGCAACGGGTATATTTATAACTTTGGTGAAGTCACCGTCGGTGTAGTGCGACTAACCATAAGGAATGCCCGTCCGGGTCAAAAAATCATCCTGCAATACGGTGAACTTCTAGGTGAAAACCCAACTGGTGGTGTGGATACTACCATTCGAACTCCTACCAGCGGACTGGATTTGCGCGGGCTACACAATGAGCCTCTGCGCTTCAATCATCGTGATGTTTATATTTGTCGAGGCGATAGTGAAGAAATTTGGCAGCCCACTTTTACCATTCATGGCTTCCAATATGTTTTGGTGCTGGGTGCAGAGCCCTCGCAAATTTCTTTGTCCGCCGTGGTCCTTCACAGTGCAATTCGTCGACGCGCAGAATTTTCCTGTTCAAACGAAACCACTAACAAAATTTTTGAAGCAGCTATTCGCTCAGATCTTCACAATTTCTGTCATTATCCCACCGATTGCCCTCAGCGCGAAAAGAATTTTTGGCTGGGCGATGCCATGGTTTCTGCAAAGCAATTTGTTGAACTTCTCTCCTGTGAGCGCAATCTTACAGACTGGCTGCGTGGTTTTGGCCCTGCCATGAAAGCAGATGGCAGCCTACCTGGTATCATTCCCAGCGCAAACTGGGGTTGGGGCTGGGGTGCTGCCTGGGATGGTGCGTTGATCGAAATCTGCTATCAAATTTACCATTATCGCGGTGATTTAACCGCCTCCCGTGAAAATGCACCGGAAATGCTACGTTCCATTCGGTATTTGACCGGAGAAAGAGATAAAAAAGGTCTCATTCGCTTTGGTCACGGATGTGACTGGGTTCAAGTCGCACGAGCACATCATGCCCAGCCAACCGCTACCCATGTATTCTCCAACAACACAATAACTATGGATCTGTGCCGAAAAGCCGCTACACTCTTCCGCGCTATTGGAATGGATCATGAGGCAGATTATGCTCAACAGTTAAGCAACTCGCTTCGCACATCAATACGCCGTTATCTCCTGAATTTGGACACCATGACGGCTGTGGATTATGCACAAACCGCACAAGCCATGGCAATTCATTACGGTTTATTTGAACCTGCAGAAGCCCGGCAAGCCTTTGATGTGTTAGTACGGCAAATCGAAGATAACAACGGATCTTTTGACTGCGGCATTTTTGGGCTTCGTGTAATTTTTCATGTGCTTTCCCGCTTTGGCCGAAGCGACTTGGCTTTTCGTATGATTACCAAGCCGGATTATCCCTCCTATGGCTATTTGATCTCCAATGGCGCTACCACATTATGGGAGGCAATTAGTCCTATAGAGTGGGAACAAACTTCCTGTAATCACCATTTCTTTGGTGATGTTGCCAGTTGGTTCATCCAACGGCTTGCCGGCATTCAATTAAATCCCAATGGGACGGATCCAAACGAAGTATACATCTCCCCCTGTTTTATCAACGACCTCGACCATGTCACCGCCTCTTTGGAAGCACCCGCAGGTATAATCCGAGTCGCATGGCATCGTGTTGAAGACGAAATTGATCTGGATATATCCATCCCCGACGGAATGAACAATGTGGAACTTCGTCTTGAACCTCAATGGCAAACCACAAAAGGTTATTCCGCAGGACCAATTACTCGTAGCATGACCTTGCGTATCCTCCCCCGATGCAAACCCAATCATCTCAAGGTTTTTGCAAAAACCTAATATCGCAAAATCCCCTCCGATTTGTGATATGCACCCCAAAAGTTAGACACTTTTGGGGTGCACTTCATTTGATCGGAGGGGATTTTTATTATTTACCATATTCCATAGCCTTGATTTCCCAAACTACATTAATCTCAATTTTATCAAAGGATTTTCGCTCGACTTCGTCCCTATTTGCAACATTCCCATCCACATAAAAATCCCCTCAGAACAAAATCTGAGGGGATTAAAATTATTTGGCGTATTCCACAGCTTTGGTTTCCCGAATCACATTAACCTTAATCTGGCCGGGATACTCCAACTCCGCCTCAATCTTATTGGCAATGTCCCGGGCCAGGATAATCATATTATCCTCGGTAACCTCCTCGGGCTTGACCATAATGCGAACCTCGCGGCCTGCCTGAATAGCGAAAGCCTTCTCAACGCCGGGATAAGAGCCGGTGAGCTCTTCCAGCTTCTGCAAACGGCGGATGTAATTTTCCACATTCTCGCGGCGAGCGCCGGGACGGGCAGCAGATACAGCATCCGCAGCCTGGATCAAAACCGCGATCACAGTCTTAGGCTCCACATCGCCGTGGTGAGCCTCAATGGCATTGATGACCACAGGATTTTCCTTATACTTCCGGGCCAGCTCTGCGCCCAACTGCACATGGCTGCCTTCCACCTCATGGTCAATGGACTTACCCAGATCATGCAGCAGACCGGCGCGCTTTGCCAAAGCCACATCCACGCCCAGTTCAGATGCCATCAGACCGGCAATATGGGCCACTTCCATGGAGTGATTCAGCACATTCTGGCCATAGGAGGTACGGTACTTCTGGCGACCCAGAACCTTAATCAGCTCGGGATTCAGGTTATGAACGCCGGTCTCATAGCAGGCGCGCTCACCCTCTTCACGGATGGTACGATCCACTTCCTTCTTAGCCTTTTCCACGCAGTCCTCAATGCGGGTGGGGTGGATACGGCCGTCCACAATCAGCTTCTCCAATGCCAGGCGGGCAATTTCCCGACGGACGGGGTCAAAGCTGGAGACGGTAATGGCTTCCGGAGTATCATCGATAATCAGATCTACGCCGGTAACGGTTTCCAGAGTGCGGATATTACGACCCTCGCGGCCAATAATACGACCCTTCATCTCATCGTTTGGCAGCGGCACCACAGAAACAGTAGTCTCTGCAGAGTGATCCGCCGCGCAGCGCTGAATGGCAATGGCCAGAACCTCACGGGCTCTTTCATCAGCCTCGTCCTTCAGCTGGGTCTCGATCTCTTTGATCTTCATAGCAGTTTCATGGCGAACCTCGTTCTCCACAGTTTCCAGCAGCTGCTGCTTTGCCTGCTCCTGGGTCAGCTCAGAGATCTTTTCAAGGGCGGCCAGCTGGGCCTTCTTAATCTGCTCGACTTCTTCCTTTGCCTGCGTCAGCTCTGCCATACGGCGGGCCAACTCTTCTTCCTTGCGCTCGAAGGTCTCTGTCTTTTTGTCCAGAGTGATTTCCTTCTGCTCCAGGCGACGCTCCTGCTTGCTCAGCTCGGCGCGGCGTTCTTTTACTTCTCTTTCGTATTCCGTGCGGGATTTATGGATTTCGTCCTTGGCTTCCAGAAGCATTTCCTTCTTGCGGCTCTCGCCGCTGCGAATGGCTTCATTGATCAGACGGGTGGCTTCCTGCTCTGCAGAGCCGATCTCACGCTCGGCGACCTTCTTACGATAGGAAACACCGATACCGAATCCCACCGCTACGCCGACCACAGCGCCAACGACGATTAGAATAATAGCTAACGGTTCCATAAAATCTGACACACCTCCTTTATAAGATAGGCACAGCCATAGAGGTGGGCATCAGAACCCCATGTGTAAAATTGGCAAATCAAACTGCCGGTATCACCGGCGGCATCTATCAGCACAAGTAAACGCCATGAGGCGCAAATCCCAATTCCAGGCATATGCCGGGATAAAAATGAAACGCAAGGGGCTGCCTGCCCACAAATGCGTACACTATACCGAATCTATTTTACTTGTGCAGCGGCGTAATGTCAAGTAGATTTACATAAAATTCCTGAAATCCCTCCACCTGCCCGCCAAAAAAGCCTCCCCCATTCATTGACAAGAGAAGTCCCGCGTGGTAGAATGTAGCCAATGCGGGCGTGGTGGAATTGGCAGACACGTTGGATTTAGGTTCCAATGGATTTCCGTGCAGGTTCAAGTCCTGTCGCCCGTACCATTATAAAAAGGGGGCTTTTAGCCCCCTTTTTATAATTTTATGAAAGCGGCAGGACTTGAAGCTTAAGAAGGCCTCCGCCGTAAAGAAAAACAGTCCGGTGGACTGTTTTTTAGGCAGTGTGGGCGAGACGGGTACTGCGAAGCGGTCGGTGAGCCCGGCAGATCGCAAGGCGAGCTGCGTCCTGTCGCCCGTACCAAAAATCCTGAATGCGTGATCGTTCGGGATTTTTACTTTTTACCTTTTCCCTCTTCACTTTTCACCAAAAAACGCATTTCGGATTTTTGGAAATAATAAATAATAGTGAAGAGACTATATTATCCCCTTTACGCATATTTTTACCTTTGATTTTGAATGTTCTCAATTACCTCTGTCAGCCCCCTTTGCGCCCGCGACCAAAATCGTTCCGCCACGATTACACGCTTGTACCGACCGCATTCCTCGCACAAATCCTTACCCAGAGATAAAATATATCTCATTTTATAATCGTTCGTTTTATTGATTTTGTTCCAGCAATCCAAACAAAATTCTGCCATTTCAACGCCCTCCTTTTAAATTTGGTATACTTATAATAAGTATTCTTTGCCAAGTATATCACATAATTATCTTAAAATATACTTAAATTAAGATATTTTGAGGTGGATTATGCGAAACAAAAATAACAAGCATTTGGGAATTGAAGTAGACCCGGAATTACACTACAAGCTTCACTATATCGCTAAGTATGAAGGTCGCTCCGGAAACGGGCAAATCCTGCATCTGATTCGTCAGTGTATCCGGGACTTTGAAGCTTCAAATGGCAAAATTTCCTTTGATAGTGATAGCAAGAAATTGCAGAACTAACGGATTGCCTTGCCCTCATGGGTCGCAGGCTGCCCGGGAATCTTGCCTGCTTTTCTCAAATCCTATACCGCCGATTATCTTCTTGGTAGGACCGATAAAAAATAATTTGTGTACTTTTTGTCGATTTATGGTATAGTATTCACGGGTGATAAATATGTTTTTTGTAACCAGTGAAAATATACCGGAAGGCGTAAGCTTTCAAACCTTTGGGCTGACCCACCTTATTTGGCTTTTGGTGGGGCTTCTTTTGTGGGTTTCCGCCTGCATTTTCTATAAAAGGCTTTCCCCTAACAAGCGCAAAAAGATGCTGACCGCTCTGGGTATTTACATTTTCCTGCAAGAGATGGCCAAAAATTTGGTGCTGATTCTGTTGGGTGAATTCAGCTGGGGGTATCTTCCCTTCCATCTTTGCGGCATCAATATTTTGCTGATTGCCTTTGATACCATTAAGCAAGCCAAAACGGTACGAAGCTTTCTTTATTATTTTGCCATCCCCGGCGCAGCGCTGGCGCTGCTCTTCCCCAACTGGACCGACATGCCCGTATGGAATTTCTTCCATATTCACAGCTTTACCATTCACATTTTACTGGTGCTGTATCCCCTGCTGCTGGTCACTACCGGTCAGGTTGCAACCGATTTGAAATCTGCCCTTAAGGGCGTGCTTCTTCTGGTGATCATGGCCATCCCCGTGTACTGTTTGAATCTTCTCTGGAAAACCAATTTTATGTTTTTGATGGAGCCGGATTCCGGCAATCCTTTAGAAATGTTTGAGAAGCTTTTAGGCTCTCACCTTTGGGGCTTCCCCATCCTTTTACCCGTTGTGATTTTAGTAATGTATCTGCCCATTCTCCTGTTTAAGAATCGAAAAAAGACCTCCCAAGTCCATTGCTGATTGCATTACAAGATCCGGTAAACCTGCTGGGAGCCTCTGCCCAATATGCAGTTGCAAATAATATCATTCCATGGAGGATAAAAGAAATGGAAGCTTATTACGGCGTCATTTATTTCAAAGACGGCAGAAGAGTTGAGACAGGCAAAGCCACCGGTCCCGGCGCGGCGCAGATTTGTGAAAGACAAACCGCCATGCAATTTGAGCAATATATGCGAACTGCCATTTCGGATCATTTTAAGCCAACCAGATATGAAGTAAAGGTAGCCAAATAAGGCTCCGGCAACAATCCCCCCTGTCCAAAAACGGACAGGGGGATTGCTATTATATAAGCATAACCTACCCGTATTTTCTGCGCCCGCAGGAGCAGACTGGAATATTGACTTTGATGTTATAATAAAAAAACAGGCTCTTCAGGAACAGTTTGGAGGTCTTCTTATGAATACATATGTCATTCAACCCACCAACGGCCAACCGGATTGGGAGAAAATTCCCGTTTTGGAGGTAAGCCATATCCTGTGGCTGCCGGATGCCGGAATTCGTATGACCCAGCAGATATGCTATGACAAAGAAAAGCTGTATGTCCACCAAAAGGCCGTGGAATCCTCTGTTCGGGCAGAAAATACCCATGTGCTTTCTCAGGTATGCGATGACAGCTGCATGGAGTTTTTCTTCTGTCCGGAAACAGGTTCTAACCGCTATTTTAACTTTGAGTGGAATCTCAACGGTTGTCTCTATCTGGGTTTTCGCACAGGCCGTATAAATGCAGTGCGTCTGCAGCTGCAGGATCATAAAACCCTGTTCCGTTTCCGCAGCAACAAGACCCCGGATGGCTGGGAGATCTTCTTCGAAATTCCCGTTTCATTCCTGCAGCTGTTTATTCCTGACTTTTCCCTGCAGCCCGGCAAAACCATCCGCGCCAACTGCTACAAATGCGGTAATCTAACCCCCAAGCCTCACTATCTGTCCTGGAACCCCATCAACTCTCAGACTCCGGATTTCCACCGTCCCCAGGACTTCGGCTGCATGATTCTGGGATAACCAAAGCGCTGCATATATTTACATTTTCTCGTTGACAGAAAAAGAAGCGAGGAATCTCCCGTGGGCTACGAATTTATCAGCTACAGTTCCAAAAATCAGAATACCGCAGATGCTTTTCGCAGGCTTTTGCAAAACATCATTACCAAATAATGCAAGCGTACCAAAGCAAAAAAGCCATCGGCGCAGCCGATGGCTTTTTGTTTTAGAAATTTGTGAACCAACGGGCCACTCTGCGAGCCAGCCGATAAACAGGGCCCTCCAGAACTTTACGGGCATTTTTCAGCTCCTTGCGAATGGGAATGGCCTGGGGACAATGCTTTTCACATTTTCCGCAACCAACACAGTTAGAAGCGGCTGCCGAATTTTTCCGCAGGGTGGTACCCATAAAATATTGCTTCATGGCAGTAAACCAGTTATCCGTGTATCTGCGGTTATAGGCAGAAAATGTGCCGGGAATGTCCACGCCTTTTGGACAGGGCATACAGTAGCCGCAGCCGGTACAGCCCACCTTCATATCCGCCATAATCGCCCCCACAACCTGCTCCAGCATGGCTTCGTCCTCTGCTGTCATTTCTCCGATCTGCACGCAGGAAGCGGTATCGATATTCTCCTGCACCATCTCCATGGCGTTCATTCCGGACAGCACCACCGTCACCTCCGGCTGATTCCACAGCCACCGGAACGCCCACTGAGCCGGTGTATATTTCTTCACATATTTCGCCATCAGTTTCTTAGCAGACTCCGGCAAAAGATTTACCAGTCTGCCACCCCGCAGCGGCTCCATAATAATTACCGGTAAACCCTTTTCATGGGCATAGTTCAAGCCCTTACGGCCAGCCTGGGAATGCTCATCCAGATAGTTATACTGAATCTGACAAAAATCCCAATCATAGCAATCCACCACTCGGCAGAAAACCTCTGAATTACCGTGATAGGAAAAGCCCACTTGACGAATGGCGCCGCTGGCCTTTTTCTCTTCCAGCCAGGTTTCAATCCCCAGACTTTTCATGCGCTCCCAGGCATCCGGGTCGCCCAGCATGTGCATCAAATAATAATCCACATAATCCGTACGCAGGCGCTTCAGCTCCTCCTGGAATATCCGTTCCAGATCCTCTGCTTTTTTCACCAGGTAATGGGGAAGCTTTGTGGCAATATACACCTTTTCCCGGATTTGGTTTTTCTCTAAAATCGTACCCAGGGCTGCTTCACTACCCGGGTAAATATAGGCAGTATCGTAATAATTCACGCCGCCACGATAGGCTGCCAGCAGCTGCTGCTCGGTTTGCACCATATCGATCTTTCCCTGCTTCTGGGGAAAGCGCATACAGCCAAAGCCCAAAATAGACAGGTCGTTTCCGTATTTGTCCTTACGATAATTCATGCATAACCGCCCTTTCGTTTGTATTTTCTTCCCTAACAGTTGCTTTTATTATAATACGCTCCATGGCTTTTTCAAGTGATTTTTGCAAGGCAACGGGGCGGAATTGTCAGCTGACAAAAGGCGCCCGGCCTATATGGTTTTC
>JAZRBJ010000037.1:0-2111 GCA_045635065.1 Faecousia sp.
CCGGCCATAGCGCTCCATGACGGCGGCATAGATGCCTTTGACGGCAGCTTCGTTGGAGATATCGCTCTCCAAAATCAGGTAGTCTGCGCCCATTTCCTGCAGCTTGCTTTCCACAGCGGCAGCATCGCCCGCATTTGCCGAATAGTATCTGTCCACACCGTTGGCACCGGTCTTGGCGGGATCAAAGGGGCGATCTACCTTCTTGTACACCAAGACCACCTTTGCACCCTCCCGGGCAAAAGCCAAGGCCGTCGTTGCACCGATACCCCAAGGATTGTTCGCACCGGTAATGATTGCCACTCTGTTTTCTAATCCGTAGTTGATCATCTGTATTACCTCGTATGTATTCAGTAGCTATTAGATATTGTTGGTTATCTGTTTATTAGCTACAACTTGAATGGCCACTGGCCCTTATATATTTTTGTTTATACTTCATAAATTTGCTGCGTACCGTCAATTGCTTCGGCAAGATAGAGGTTACTCCAGCGACGTGCGCCTTCCTTGTCCCGGCTAAGCAAATGTCGGTACAGTTCTTCCATATTGCTGTGAAGCACACTTACGCCATATTTTTTACAGAATCGAATCCATAGCGCTGTGCAGGGAACTTTGAAAGAGGTGTAAATCAGCGGTAGGATATGATTGCCGCCCATTAAGGTCATCTCATGATGGAATTGAAAGGCAATTTCTGCGGCTTGGGCTGGAGTGGGATCTTTTTTGAGCTGTTCGACAAAGGTTCCCAGCTGCTCCAGTTGTTCGTCGCTTGCATTATCAATCACTCTTTGAACAGTCATTTGTTCCAAGCCCCAACGGACCTCCAAGATAGATCGGACCTCTTCTTTGCCCAACATGCCGCCGTTGTAATCCATAATGGCCATGAGCGTTTCCATATTGCCGTCACGGCGGTAGTCTGCTACAAATGCACCCTGGCGGGGACGTACTTCCAGAAAACCTTGCCGAGCCAATTCTGTGATACCACTATTGACTACTGCACGGGATACTCCCATTTGCTGACAAAGCTCTCGCTCAGAGGGGAGTCTTTCACCCATGGATAATTCACCGGAGAGAATCATGCTTTGCAATTTTTGTACAAAAAGTTCTTTCAAGCTAGGTGCATAAAGTTGTTCGAAATTCATTGGTTGGCCTCCTTGATTGTACTGGCTATACCACATACCACAAGAATACTATACTATATTTCAGTTCGAATTTCAACTGTATTTTTGCTATATATCCGCAGTTTTAACGGTTATTAATTGACATTGCGGTAAATAAATGCTAGACTAATTTTAGTATAAATCACTATTCTCTGGTATGACCAGGAAGGAGCGATGCTTTTGGAAACGGTAAGAATTCTGGAAGTCAAGCAAAGTGTCTTCGCAAACAACGACGCGCAGGCTGATAAGCTACGCCAGGAATTAAAGGCAAAAGGAATTTACTTATTAAACCTTATGTCTTCCCCCGGCAGCGGCAAAACCACCACGCTGACCCGTTTGATTGCAGCGCTGAAAGACGATCTAAAGATTGGTGTGATGGAGGCTGACATTGACTCGGATGTGGATGCCAAGACTATTGCCGCCACCGGGGCCAAAGCCATTCAGCTTCATACCGGCGGCATGTGTCATTTGGATGCCGCTATGACCCGTCAAGGCTTGGAGGGGTTGGACAGCCAGGATGCTGATCTGGTCATTCTGGAGAATGTGGGCAACCTGGTGTGTCCTGCTGAGTTTGACACCGGCGCGGTTGCCAACATGGCCATTCTCTCCGTTCCGGAGGGGCATGATAAGCCGCTGAAGTACCCGCTGATGTTCCAGGTCTGTGATATGGTGCTGATCAACAAAATCGATGTAGCCCCCTATTTCGATTTTGATTTCGAAAGGTGCCGGGAGTACATCCACATGCGCAACCCCAATGCGAAGATATTCCCCATCTGCGCCAAGACCGGAGAAGGTGTGGATGCCGTTGCTGCATTTCTAAAAGAAGAAGTGGCGAAATGGAAAGGAGTTTAAGAAATGGCAGATTACTTAGCTGACTTCTACCCTGAGTGGGTAGACAAAGAAGAAAATCCCAGACAGATCATTCTGGATCTGGGTAAAATGATCACCAATCGGATTCCC
>JAZRBJ010000038.1:0-1747 GCA_045635065.1 Faecousia sp.
ATGCCTTCCCCTGGGGGAAGGTGGCAAAAATCTTTGATTTTTGACGGATGAGGGCATTATACGGGCGGCGCAATGCTGTACAGTGTAGTAACATAGTACACAAGTGTGTAAAGACATGGTACACAGTTTTATAGTACAATAAAGGCATCAAGAAACAGACAAAGGAGTGCTGTAAGATGCCGTGGGAGTGTAGAACTGTGGAAAACCAAAGAAAAGAATTTGCGCAAGCTGCTGAATGTTGTAGCAACTTTAGTGCCCTGTGCCGTGAGTTTGGCATTACCCGGCATACAGGGTATAAATGGAGAGAACGCTATGCTGCACAGCAACCCCTCACAGACAGAAGCCGGCGACCGCATACCAGTCCGTCCAAAACACCAGAAGCGGTGGAACAGCTTATCCTGGCAGTTAGAGCTGACAATCCCGGTTGGGGCGCCAGAACGATCAGAGATGTTCTTATACAAGAAGGTCATAAGAATATCCCGTGTGCCAAAACAGTCAATAACATTCTTCATCGTTACAATTGCATCAGTCCGGAGGAATCCCAAAAGCGGCAGCCGTTTATTCGCTTTGAGAAGAAATTGTGCAACCAAATGTGGCAAACAGATTTCAAAGGTGAGTTTCGAATGGAAGATGGCCGGTACTGCTATCCACTGGACATCATAGATGACCATTCCCGTTTTGCCATTCGGGTTGTTCCACATTTGCGCACATCATATGTGGTAATTCCTGTATTCAAACAGGCTTTTCAGGAATTTGGTCTGCCGGATTCCATTCTTTCAGATAATGGTGCACAATTTGCAGGCTTTCGGAAAGGCTATACCCAATTTGAACGGTGGCTTATGGATCTGGATATCCTTCCAATTCACGGTCGCATTAAACATCCTCAAACCCAAGGCAAAATAGAGCGGTTTCACAGAACGATGAAACAAGAACTACTGAATCACACAACCATTGCCAACATTGAGGATGCAAAAAACAAGTTGGATAACTGGCGCGAAAAGTACAACAACATTCGCCCTCACGAAGCTCTCGGAAGAAAAAGGCCAGGGGATGTTTACGAGCCAAGCCAGCGACAATACAAAGAAAAAATCGAAAAATACGAATATGGTGGAGAGCACCATGTAATCAAGGTTAACAACTGGGGTTATGCCAGATTCGACAAATGGCAGGTCTATTTAAGCGAAACAATGAGAGACCAATACATCGAATTTCGGCCTGCCCCAAATGGTGAAACTTTCATTGCCTGTTATCGAAATTTCAAAATTGCAGAATTTGATACAGAAGATGGTCAGCTAATTCACAGATCCATTGCAAGGTTGTAGGTTGTGTACCATGTCCTTGCACTGGTGTGTACTATGTTACTCTTGACACACAGTTCGCCCCTACGGGTAATTTGTAAGGTAAATTCCAATTTATGGGCGGTTGAAAAATTGGGGGTTTTATGATATGCTGAGAAAAACTGTGAGGAGGTGGCGGATATGATCGCCGGACTGCAAAAAATGACACTGCTGGATTATCCCGGTAAGGTTGCCTGCACCGTATTTTTGCAAGGCTGCAATTTCCGCTGTCCTTTTTGCCACAATGCTTCCCTGCTGAGCGGCAAGGCAGAATCTCCCATCGACACAGAACAGCTGCTGGCCTTTCTAAAAAAGCGGCAGGGTCTTTTAGACGGCGTATGCATCACCGGCGGCGAACCTACGCTTTGTCCCGACCTGCCAAATCTGATGCAGCAGATCAAAGCCCTTGG
>JAZRBJ010000039.1:0-32837 GCA_045635065.1 Faecousia sp.
CATCCACTGGCTGGGTTTTGACTGGGCAGATCGGTTCTACTACGGCTCCGACTATTTTGAGAAGGACTACGAGTATGCCGTTGAGCTGATCAAAAAGGGATTGGCTTATGTTTGCGAGCTGACTCCCGAGCAGTTCAAGGAGTACCGCGGCGATCTGAACACCCCCGCCATCTCCCCCTACCGCGACCGTCCCATGGAAGAGAGCCTGGATCTGTTCGCACGGATGCGGGCCGGTGAGTTCGAGGACAACAAATATACCCTCCGCGCAAAGATTGATCTTGCCTCCGGCAACTTCAATATGCGTGACCCGGTGATCTACCGCATTCGCCACATGCATCACCATCGCCAGGGCGACAAGTGGTGCATCTACCCCATGTATGACTTTGCCCATCCTATCCAGGATGCTTTGGAAGGCATTACCCACAGTCTGTGTTCTTTAGAATTTGAGAATCACCGGCCTCTGTATAACTGGGTCGTGGAGAATGTTTCCGTCCCCCATCACCCCCGTCAGATTGAATTTGCCCGCTTAGGCATTGATCACACCGTGCTTTCCAAGCGCAAACTGAGAGCCTTGGTGGAAAACGGCTATGTTTCCGGCTGGGACGATCCCCGTATGCCCACCCTTTGCGGTCTGCGCCGTCGTGGCTACACCCCCAAGAGTATCCGCAATTTCTGCGACCGTGTCGGTGTTGCAAAATCCCCCAATACCATCGAGTACGCCTTCCTGGAATACTGTCTTCGTGAAGATCTCAACGAAACCGCGCAGAGAGTCATGGGTGTTTTGAAGCCCGTGAAGCTGACCATTACCAATTATCCCGAAGGCAAAACCGAGGAATTTGAGGTTGAAAATAACCCCAATGATCCCGAATCCGGTAACCGCACCGTCACCTTCTCCCGGGATCTGTGGATTGAAGCCGACGATTTCCTGGCGGAACCCATTCCCAAGTATAAGCGTTTGTTCCCCGATGGTCCCGAGTGCCGTTTGAAGGGCGCTTATCTCATTACCTGCACCGGCTGTGTTAAGGACGAAGATGGCAATGTGATTGAAGTGCTTGCCACCTACGATCCCGAATCTAAGGGCGGCAATCCCGCAGACGGCCGTAAGGTCAAGGGCGCAACCATTCACTGGGTTGATGCCAACAACTGCTGCGAGGCTGAGGTTCGTCAGTACAGCAATCTGTTTGACGATGCTGACCCCGATGCATCCGGTAAGGATTTCCTTGCTTGTTTGAATCCCAACTCCCTGGAAATTCTCACCGGCTGCAAGCTGGAAAAGAGCCTGGAAGCCGCAAAAGCCCCTGCCTCCTACCAGTTCATGCGCCTTGGCTACTTCTGTCCGGACAGCAAGGATTCCTCCCCCAACCATTTGGTATTCAACCGATCCGTTAGCCTGAAGGACAGCTTCAGCCCCAGCAAATAATAACAACACCCCGGACTGCAATCGCAGTCCGGGGTGCCTTCTTAGAAAACGGATTTTCATTAAATCACTTTTTGTCTTTTATCTGCGCCTGTAAGTGCATGGAAAGTACTGCAAGAGAGGTTGCCATATTTTCATTCTGCACCAGAATATTTGCAGGTACCTCCAAATGGGTGGGAGAAAAATTCCAGATAGCCTTAATTCCGCAATCAATCAGCCTATCGCAAACCTCCTGCGCACCCTCTGCCGGTACCGTAATGATACCCATAAGTACCTTATTTAGCTTACAAAATCCCTCCAATTTATCCAACGAAAGAATGGGCTTCCCCTCTTCCGTTTTTTCTCTGATCGGAGCAATATCAAATGCCGCAAGAATATTTAGTCCGTAGGCATCAAAACCGCTATAACCCAAAAGCGCCTGCCCAAGTTTACCGGCGCCGATAAGGACCGCATCCGTGGTATTGTCGTAACCAAGAAACTGTTCGATGTCCTCAATCAGACTCTCCCGCAAGTAACCGATCTTGGGGCGACCGCCATTAGAAACCGCAGCCAAATCCTTCCGAACCTGCACTTCACCCATACCCAATGCATTGGCAAGAGTCGTGGCAGAAATATAGGCAGAACTATTCTCGTGATTTGCTTTTAAATACGCAAGATAACCGGGCAAACGTTTCAAGACAGATTTCGAAATCTCCTTGCCTTTCATTTGTATATCCTCCCGCTTCTGAATCGATACAAAATCATATCGATATGATTTTGTATCGATTATACCTCTCTTGCTCAAATTTTGCAAGTCAAAAATCATGCACAGTTTGTCTGTTTTAAAAGCTCCTTTCGTAAGCGATTCATAATTCGTTTTTCTAAGCGAGAGATATAGGATTGTGAAATGCCCATTCTCTGCGCCACCTCTTTTTGTGTCAGTTCCTGTCTGCCCTCCAACCCAAATCTCATAATTACAATCTCCCGTTCCCGAGCAGGAAGTTCCCGCACCGCCTGTCGTAGCAATTTCAAATCCACCGCATCCTCCAGCGGCTTTAAAATCATATCCTCATCCGTTCCCAGAATATCGGACAGCAGTAATTCATTTCCGTCGTAATCCATATTAATAGGCTCATCCAGGGAAACCTCCGCCTTTTGCCCGGATATCTTACGAACATGCATCAGAATTTCGTTTTCAATGCATCGTGAAGCATAGGTTGCCAGTTTAATATTTTTATCCCGGCGGTATGTTCCAATGGCTTTTATTAGGCCAATGGTTCCAATGGAGATCAAATCCTCCAAATTGACCCCGGTATTCTCAAATCTTTTTGATATAAAAACTACCAGTCGAAGATTTCTTTCAATCAGCTTTTGTTTTGCAATTTCATCTCCCCGTTCCAGCGCCTCCAGCGCAGAAAGCTCCTCCTCCCCTTTCATTGGCGGTGGCAGCACATCCGTACCACCAATATAAAATACGGGACAATCTCCCATAAGCCTCTGCCATAACCGAATCATCCAACCCTTAATAATCATCCTGTTATCCCTCCTGTCAAAGCCTGATACATTCCCTCTCGATCCAGCCTTTCCGGTGAAAAGGCCACCAACGGAGCACCTTCCTGTTTTCCAATCACCACCTTATCCAGTTTTGCTGTTAACAACAAACCACTTTCCTGACCCACCGTACGAAAAGGTAACAGCCGTAAACCCGGGATCACACCGGAAGCAACCGTTTCAACTGGCATAGCAAGCTGTTCCCTGGTCAGACCAAGCAGCTGCATTCCAACCTCCGCGCTGGCGACCATTACCCGCTGACCGGTCACAGGGTCACGCAGAGTATTGCCCGTATCCTGCATGGCAAGCAACGACATCTTGTTATCCTTGTAAAACAGTTCAACAGGAACAAACCCAGGGCCTTGAAATTGCCAGCCGAATCCCAGAAAGCACAGAAAACACAAAAATGCTGCGCTGCAGACAATTCCCATAAACCCTCTTTGCTCCAAGCCCTGAGCAAAGCCTCCCAATGCAAAACTGAGCACAACAAACAGAATCGATTTACGCAGGGCACTCAGGTAAAAGCCAAAAGATACCAAGCCCATTAAAACAAGAAATATTATACGCCAGTAAAAATTCCCCAAAAACGAAAACCCGGGCAGCAGACAAGCTCCGCTGTAAATTGCGCCCACACCGGCAGCAATTATTTGTCTGCCCCAGACTTGTGAGCAACCGGCGATCCGATTCGTACCCATCAGCAGCAACAGATCCACAATAAAATTCAGAAGCATAACCAAGCCCAGATAATTCTGCATATTGCACCCCCTCAATGCGTGTATGAATCCAGTATAAAACCCCACTTCAAAAAAGTTGGTCGCATTGTTTCCAGGTCCTGCCGCTAGAAATCGGCTTGTACAATCAAGCTTCTGTATCATACGGACGCAGATACAAAAAAGCGGCAGCTGAATTACTCAGCCGCCGCTCTTTTCTGTCGATAGATTTCTGATGACCTGACGAATATTTTTTTCTGCCTTGTGACGGGCAACCATCACCTCATGCCCGCAGCCCATACACCGCAAGCGAAAATCCGCGCCGGTTCGCAATACCAGCCATTGCTTTTCCCCGCAGGGGTGGGGTTTTTTCATCAAAAGAATGTCGTTTAACCGAATATCCATGGTTATTCCTTCCCCTTGACAGCGTCCCAATATTGTTTCGCTGCCTGCTCCACCTTGTTGGCACCGTATTCATAATATTTAGCGCCAACCAATTCATCCGGCAGATACTGCTGTTTGATCCAATGGTTGGGATAATCATGGGGATAACGATAGCCTTGCTCCCGCTCCATGGTATAAGTATCTGCATGAACATTTTGCAAATGCCGGGGGAAATCTCCACCCATTCCTTTTTTCACATCTGCAAGCGCCGCATCAAATGCAACATGTGCTGAATTGGATTTTGGTGAAGTAGCCATAAGCACAGCAGCATCCCCAAGAGGAATCCTTGCTTCCGGCATACCCAGCATCAGCGCCATATCCACACAGGATTTCACAATGGGAATAATCATAGGATAAGCCAATCCCACATCCTCCGCCGCAATTACCATCAAGCGGCGGCACGCTGCCTGCAACTGTCCGGCTTCCAAAAGCCTTGCCAGATAATGCACCGCTGCATCGGGATCAGAGCCACGAATGGACTTCTGCAAGGCAGATAATAAATCGTAGAAATTGTCTCCTTCCCGGTCAGCCCGCAAAGCGCTTTTCTGAGTCACAGCCTTTGCATCCTCCAGGGTAAGCAACAATTGGTTACCCTTGGGTCGGCCCGCAGAAAACAGCACCTCCACCGCATTCATTGCCTTGCGAATATCTCCGCCGCAAGCGCCTGCAATATATTCCAGCGCTCCTTCCTCTGTCTCAGCCTTTAATGCTGTCCTCTCTTCCAAATAGGAAACTGCCCGTTTAATGGCCTGCAACGCAGCAGAAGCGAAAATCTGCTTGAATTCAAAAACGGTAGAACGGCTGAGAATCGCATTAAACACATAAAAATACGGATTTTCGGTGGTAGAAGCGATCAAGGTAATCTTGCCGTTTTCAATGTACTCCAGAAGAGATTGCTGCTGTTTCTTATTAAAAGACTGGATCTCATCCAAATACAGCAACACGCCGTTGGGTGCCATAAAGGTATCCAGTTGGGAAACAATATTCTTAATATCAGCTGTGGATGCAGTGGTGGCATTGAGCTTATACAGGGTGCGGTTGGTTTTTTCCGCAATGATGTTGGCAACGGTGGTCTTACCTGTTCCGCTGGGACCATAGAAGATCATATTTGGAATTTTACCGGAATCAATCAGACGGCGGAGTATGGCCCCCTGCCCCAAAATATGCTCCTGTCCAAATACTTCGTCCAGGCTTGTTGGTCTTAAAATGTCTGCAAGTGGCTGATACATAGGCCGCTCCTTTCCGTTTTTGATTATTATATCACAAGTCAAGAAAAATTGCACCATATTATTTCAAAAAGCCGAATTTTTGTTCGTAAAATCCCCCAGTCCATGAGGACTGGGGGGACTATTAAAAGGTTGCAACATCGGGATTCGCCGGCTCTGCAGCTGTAACAGACAATGCCGTAAGAACCGGTCCTAATTCGCCATTGTACAGTGCGTGTTTTTCTGCGCTGATTTTTGCTGTAACCATAACCCAGCTTCTGGGTGTCAGGGTTCTTGCCTTGTCGTAATTACAGGGCACGCCGCAAAACTCAATATCATCTACGCAGCAGGTCATAACAAACCGGCCGGGAGCAAACATATTGTTGCGGTTCTTCCGCAGCATAGCCACCTGGCCCTTAAAACAAATGGTCTTTCCATCATATTTGGCAGGTTCTTCCGTCACATCCCGATACCACAGTGCATAATCCTCATCCATCAAAGAGATCACAGGATCATTGATATTAAAGGGCAAGGGATCTTCCACATCGTCCAAAGCAGTTGTTCCATCGATATAATCATACAAAATATCAATGCGTCGATTGGCTGCTCTGGCCAGCTTATGCAAATGCGCTGTGTCCTCCCCGGGTTTCAACCGATTAAACACCACCATTTGGGCGCCTGCCAGCTTGTCCATCACCAGGTTGCGCATATTCGCATTGTAAGCCATGATGGTAGTGGCATCAGCAAACATGACCTCCTGGGCAACCACCCATTCCTCCGGGAATCGGGAATAAATATCACCCACCTGCTGCATGCCGTTAAGCTCCGCAACCACTCTCTCTGCCTTATGTTTTAACGAAAGAGCCAGAAGTGTATCCGTGGTAACTGTCTGCTGATCCAACACTTCCAAAAACACATTCTGATGGGGGTAGGCAGAGAAGTCATACTCCTCTTCTCCCTCTTCAAACACCACCAAAAGCGTACGCTCACCGGCATTAAAACGGGGGTCCTCCAGAGTTTCCTGTATAAACTTTGTTTTACCGGAATCCAAAAATCCAGTGAACACATAAACAGGTATTTGCTTCATGTTATATCCTCTTAAATGGCAAACAGGGCTGCAATACCCGCTTCATTCAGCTGCGCGCCAATAACGCAAAGCTTACCAATCACATCTGCAGTACCCATGCGCACATTTACTTCGCCGGGAACAAAGTCAAAATGAATCCAGCCGCCCTCTGCGCAGGCAACAATACCCTTTGCCCGCAGCACAGTACCAACCTCACCGCTATCCAATGCGCACAGCGCGTTCTCCACATCCTGCAAAGAATACTTTTTGTGGGTTTCTATACCCCAGGATGTAAACACTTCATCTGCATGATGATGTTCATGATGGTCATGTCCGCAGGAACAATGCTCATCATGGTGATGCTCATGGTGGTCGTGTCCGCAGTAGCAATGCTCATCATGATGATGCTCATGGTGGTCGTGTCCGCAGCAGCAATGCTCCCCATGTTCATGCTCGTGGTGGTCGTGCTCATGGTGTTGACCGCAGCAATGATGCCCCTCATGTTCATGATGACTGTGACCGCCGCAGCAATGTTCTTCATGCTCATGTTCGTGGTGACCGTGGCCGCAGCAGCAATGATGTTCTTCGTGGTGGTGATGTCCGCAGCAACGATGTTCCTGTTCCAGTTCTTCCAGATCTGCAGCAACAGAAGCTTTTCCTTCCATAGCATGCAGCAACTGCTCACCGGAAAGCTCATTCCAGGG
This sequence comes from Faecousia sp., assembly GCA_045635065.1. Lineage (GTDB taxonomy): Bacteria > Bacillota > Clostridia > Oscillospirales > Oscillospiraceae > Faecousia. Next base: position 7,077 of record JAZRBJ010000039.1, read on the forward strand.
CGTAGTAACGATTACAGCATTGGAATTACGCTCGCGCAGCAGCTCCATAGCCTTATCCAGTTTATCATGGGGAATGATGTCCGTGCGGGAAAGAATAATGATATCTGCGGTTTCCACCTGGTTATTGTAGAACTCACCAAAGTTCTTCATATAAACCTTAACCTTACCGGCATCCACAACAGCAATGCTGAAGCCCAGCTCCACACCTTCAACCTTATTTACAGCGGCGATTACATCGGACAGTTTGCCAACACCGGAGGGCTCAATAAGCACACGGTCAGGATGATAATCCTGAATCACCTGTGCCAAAGCCTTACCAAAATCTCCCACAAGAGAGCAGCAAATGCATCCGGAGTTCATCTCGGTAATATTGATACCCGCATCCTGCAAAAAACCGCCGTCAATGCCGATCTCACCGAATTCGTTCTCAATGAGAACCAATTTCTGCCCACGGTAGCCTTCCTCAATCATCTTTTTAATTAAAGTTGTCTTGCCTGCGCCCAGAAAACCGGAATAGATATCAATTTTAGTCATTTACAACACCTTCTGTTCAAAATTTTCTTCTGTATTATAGCACCCAGACCTGAGAATGACAAGGGAAATTTATTATCCTCGACACATTCCCCTTGTATCTGAACCATAATTACAATATCCTGTGATCAGGCGGATTCCCCAAATGCGACAACCGCCAACCGCCGCTGCGTATCTCCCACGCAGCGGCGGTATATTTCATTACAGCACAGGAATCATCAGCACAGTTTCCGGGTCGGGTTCCCCTGTAAAGCCATTGGCCTGACGGATTTTATCCATGGTGGAGCCGCATGTTTTTGCCATTTCCCACAAGGATTGATCACCGGCTTTTCGTAATATCAGATTGGGTCTGGCTGGGTTCTTTTCTGCCGCTTCTTCAGCAGTCATCCCTACAACCATCTGTATTGCGCTCATTGCTGTGCAACGCACATCCAGCATAATATCCTGCTTTGCCGAGTCCCCTTCCGGTCCAAAGCTGATTTGTGTTTTGCCTGTTGGCTGTGTACACACCATCATTTTGCAGGAAGAATCACTGAGTATGGTATGATTATGCTTCCACGGCCCATTATCAGCCTGCATATGTCCGTCCGAATCCATGCCAAGCACTTGAACACTTCCTGTCATTTCAATGTCCCCATTATCCGAATAAACCGTTGGCTGCCCGCAAAAACAAGAAACATCAATGATCTCTGCTCCATCAAAATCTATCATCTGTTCTTTTTTTGCGATCTGCTGGGACATATCCAACAGCGCTTCGCAATTCAGCATTTGCAGCTGGGGTTGAACTAAGCGCTCCGGACTATAAGCATCCTCCACCACAGAGATTTCATGAGTATCATAAATGATATATTGCCCAATAAGCCCTGCTTTTAAACGAAGGCAGCCATCCCCGCCCAACTCCGGCTCCATATTGGTAACCACCGGAGAAATCCACATTCTTGCATTGGCGCCATATTCCCCATCCAATTCCGCATATTGAGAGAAAGGAATTTCAAAGTCACAGCTGTGAAGTCTTCCATCAACGCAACTGCATAGCATTTTAACCAGCACACTACCTCTGAATACAGCCTTATCCGCCATGATTTTTTTATCCATGATCTCCGGTTGTATGCTGCACCAAACCAGCCTTTCACAGTCTGCACATTCTCCGGGCAAATGCAGCTCTTCCTCCAAAGCAAAGGGCTTCTCACCGGCTTCCTTTACAAGGGTTACAGGATAGGTTGTTTGAAGCAGCTGAACATCCTGAGGAAGCTCTGCAGGCGCAAACACCTCCACAGAAGAATGCTCCAAGCCCTGCCCCGCAACGCTAATCACACAACGAAGTATGATCTTCCTGGAAGAAACCATTCTTGCATCCATGCTTTGAATGCTGCAGGATACACATATTTTCCCATCTGATTTGGATTCCATAAATGGCCAGCGCAGCTGATAGGGCATCCAGACTTCTATCCAATTAGGTGAATTACTATTCTCTCCTGTATACATTACCCATGCTGTCACGCCTCCGGTAATGCTCATACCCTCGGGCCGCCATTCCTTACTGCGAATCAGAATCTGGCCCCAGGTTCCCAAAACGCGGGACATATCCTCCATACCATCAGGAAGTCTGACCTCCTGAACCAGCTCCTCATTTTTCATATCCCAAGCTGCTGTTTTCATGCAGTCAAGGACTGTTTTGGAAAATTGAAACTCCATAACCTTCACTCCTTATCCGGCTTTGCTAATGCATTGTATTCCCGGATGGACAAGAGTATACCTTTTTTTTCTGACAAAACAGAAAACCGAGTATCATTAGTCCTATTCCCAGAACACAGCACCAGAATCCGGATTGAAAGCTGCAACCAACCAGCAAGCCCAGACCAAAGGCAATAGCAGCTATCCCCCACAATTGGTTTCTTCGACACATAAAAACACACCCCCTGCACAATTGTATGCAGAGGGTGTTTCAATTTTAACCGCCCAGGTACGCCTTGCGCACTGCGTCACTTTGCGCCAGTTCAGCGCCGGTTCCGCTGAGGGTAATATTGCCGGTTTCCAGAACATAAGCACGATCGGCAATTTGAAGTGCTTTACTTGCGTTCTGTTCAACCAGAAGAATGGTTGTTCCGGCCTTATGCAGTTCCTTAATAATATCAAATATTTGATCCACCAAAATAGGAGCAAGTCCCATAGAAGGCTCATCAAGCATCAGCAACTTAGGATGACTCATAAGTGCCCGGGACATAGCCAACATTTGCTGCTCGCCACCGGAAAGTGTACCGGCAATCTGCTTGCGCCTCTCTTCAAGTCGAGGAAACAGAGAAAACATTCTCTCCAGATCTGCTTTGGAAACCTCTTTCTGCGTAAACGCGCCCATTTCCAGATTTTCCTGTACTGTCATTTGCAGGAAAATACGACGGCCTTCAGGCACATGGGCAAGGCCCTGCCGTACAAGCTTATGGGCATCCATATGAGAAATATTATGCCCGTCAAATTCAATCGTACCGGTTCTGGGGTGCATCAAGCCGGAGATCGTCTTCAAAATGGTACTCTTACCTGCACCGTTTGCGCCGATAAGCGCCACAATTTCACCGTCGTTAACCTCGAAAGAAACACCCTTAACAGCATGGATAGCGCCGTAATAAACATGAATATCATTAATTTTCAGCATGTTTTAGCCATCCTTTCTGCCCAGGTATGCCTCAATAACGGCAGGATTAGATTTGATCTGGTCAGGTGTACCTTTCGCGATAACACGGCCGTAATTGACCACAACAATACCTTCGCAAACATTCATAACCAGATTCATATCATGTTCAATGAGGAAAATGGCAATGTGGAAAGTGTCGCGAATACGGCGAATCTGATGCATCAATTCCGTGGTCTCACTGGGATTCATACCGGCAGCAGGCTCATCCAAAAGCAGGATGGACGGATTTGTTGCCAGCGCACGAACGATCTCCAACCGGCGCTGCACGCCGTAGGGAAGACTTCCAGCCTTTACATCGGCAATATCTGCCAAGCCCATAAAATCCAGCAATTCCATTGCCCTTGCATTTGCTGCCTTCTCAGACTTATAGTAAGCCGGCAGACGCAGCAAGGAGGAAATAAAGGAACACTTGATGGAATTATGCATGCCAACCTTAACATTCTCCAGCGCAGTCATCTCATTAAACAGACGAATATTCTGGAAGGTTCTGGCAATACCCATTCGATTCACTTTTGCGCTTGTCAGGCCCTTGGTGTCAACACCTTTTAGGAGAATCGATCCGCGGGTGGGCTGATAAACACTGGTAAGCAGGTTGAAAATGGTTGTTTTACCTGCGCCGTTGGGTCCGATCAAACCGGAGATTTCTGTAGGACCAATGGTCATATTGAAGCCGTCAACTGCTGTCAAGCCGCCAAAGTCAATGCCCAGATTTCGCACATCCAGAACCGGTTGCTTACCAAGGTCCTGTTCACGGTGAAGATTTGTACTGGTAACCTCCACCATTTGCTTAGGATAATTATCCCTCATTTCCGGACACCTCCCCTGCCTTCTTCTTAAACAGCTTGGCAACTCTTTCACGAATCCAAGCATTGGCTGCCTGAGTCGTCTGCTTAACCTTGGGTGACCAGGTAAACAGCATAACAACAATAAGCACAACCGCGTAAAGAATCATACGCAGATCGTACAGACTGCGCATTGCCTCCGGCAGTACATACAAAACAGTAGCAGCGATCACAGAGCCAAGAATATTACCCATACCGCCAAGCACAACAAATACGAGAATATCAATGGAAGTATCAAAGCCAAATTTGGAGGCCTGCAAACCGGAGTAATTCAAGCCATACAAGGTGCCCGCCATGCCTGCAAGAAACGCAGATGTTACAAAGGCCTTCATTTTAAAGGCAGTAACATTAATTCCCACAGATTCTGCCGCGATGCGATTGTCACGAATCGCCTTAATTGCGCGGCCTTCCTTGGAATTGATCAGGTTCAAAACCACAAACAATGTAAACAGAATCAGCACAAAACCGGCAAAAAATGTAGAAAGCTTTTGAACGCCGGTAGCGCCAAGAGGTCCGCTCAAAATCATTTTGGCGCCCTCACCGAGAACCAAATCCTCCTGCTTCAAAGCGAAATGCAATCCATCTATATCCATGCCGATATAAAGATTGCTAATAATATTTTTTAATATTTCACCAAAAGCAAGGGTAACGATGGCAAGGTAGTCACCACGCAAGCGTAAAACAGGAATGCCGATAATCACACCGGCAACACCGGCAACCAAGCCACCGCCCAGCATGGCAATGATCAGACGCAAAAATTCATTGTCAACCGCATTTTTCAATACGGTTGCAAACACAATGCCTGCAAATGCGCCAACGCCCATAAAGCCGGCATGACCTAAGCTTAATTCACCGGAAATACCAACCACCAGGTTCAGCGAAACAGCCAGAACGATATAAACGCATATCGGCACCAGATAGCCTTTTACAGATCTTGTAAGCATATTCGCATTTGCCATATATTGCATCACAATATAAGCAAGCGTCACAACTGCATAGGCAGCAATGGAGGATCGGCGTGATTTCATCCACTTTTTCATATATGCCACCTCACACCTTTTCCTGAATCTGCTTGCCCAGAAGTCCGGCAGGCTTCACCAGCAGAATCACAATCAAAACAAAAAACACCACAGCATCGGAAAACTGGGTAGAAATGTAAACCTTACTGAATGTCTCAATAAGTCCAAGCAAAATACCACCAAGCATAGCGCCGGGAATGGAACCGATACCGCCGAAAACTGCAGCTGTAAAGGCGCGAATACCGGGCATAGAACCGGTAGTGGGCTGCAAGGTAGGAACCGTGGAACACAAAAGCACGCCGGCTATGGCAGCCAGAGCTGAACCAATGGCAAAGGTAGTGGAAATGGTACGATTCACATTGATACCCATCAGCTGCGCTGCGCCACGGTCTTCAGAAACCGCGCGCATAGCCTTACCGATCTTTGTCTTACTGGTAAACAGTGTCAAACCAATCATCACCAATGCGGACACAACAACAGTCAAAATCACTTCGCCGGTAATAACCACTTTTCCATCAAACAACTGGATCGGATCCATGGTAACAACACTGGTAAAATTCTTCGGTGCAGAGCCCCAGATCAACTGGGCTGCATTCTGCAGGAAATAGCTGACACCAATGGCAGTAATCAACACAGCCAGACTGGAAGCGCCGCGAAGAGGCTTATAGGCCAGGCCCTCAATAAAGATGCCCAGCAATGTACAGACCAACACCGCAGCAAAAATGCTGACAACAGCCGGCAAGCCAAGATAATTGGTCACACAGAAGGATATGTATGCGCCAACCATGATGACATCACCGTGGGCAAAATTCAGCATTTTGGCAATGCCGTAAACCATGGTATATCCAAGCGCAATAATGGCATACACAGCGCCAATGCTAATGCCGTTAATGAGATGTTGTAAAAAGCCCATTATATAACCTCTCTTTCTCGGAAATCTATGACAAAAGTCCACCCCTTGGGCTTTTCTCATAGATCTCCGACACTTCAATATTGCACGCAAGCCGGACAGGAGTAAAAACTCCTGCCCAGCTGCAGCATAGGAAACTTCAATTATTCGGCAGTTACATAAACGCCGTCCTGAATCATAACAGCCTTGGGGTACTTGGAAACAGCACCGTCAGCAGTCCAGGTCATGCCTTCGCCGGTCAGACCGTTAAAGGTCATGGTGGTGAACTGCTCGATCATGATCTTACAGATCCGCTCTGCAGTCATGTCTGCAGTAACATTGCCTGCTTCGCAAGCCTGCTTAATAGCGTAAGCAACATCATAAGCATCAGCAGCAAACTGGTTGGGAACAATGCCGTACTTCTCAGTGTACTTCTTAACGAAGGTCTGAGTCTTTTCATCGGTAGCAGTTGCATCGAAGGGGGTCAGCAGCATAACGCCCTCAGCCAAGGTGGTATCAAAGCCTTCAACGCCAAGAATGCCATCCAGACCGTCGCAGCCAAAGAACTTGGTGTCGAAGCCAATCTTGTCAGCACAGGTCAGAACCTGAGCAGCCTCAGCGGTGTACAGGGGCAGGAATACCAGATCGCAGCCTGCTTCCTTGCACTTGGTAACCTGAGTGGTCAGGTCAGCCTTGTTGTCATTGGTGAAGGACTCAACAGCAACAACATTCAGACCGATTTCCTCAGCCTGAGCCTTAAAGGTAGCATAGATACCTGCAGAGTAAGCACTGGAGGAATCATAAATAACGCCAACCTTAGTAGCAACCTTGTTGTCGAAGATGTAATCAGCAGAAGCCTTGCCCTGGTTGGGGTCGGAGAAGCAGATCTGGAATACATTGTCACCGGCAGCAATAACAGCAGCGTCAGATGCAGAGGGAGTCAGCATAAACACACTGTCGTTTACACACTCAGCAGCAGCTGCAGTTGCAGAGCCGGAGGTGGTAGGACCGGCCATGATCTGCATGCCCCAGTCCATCAGATTGTTGTATGCATTGACTGCCTTCTCGGAGTCAGCCTCATCGTCCTGTGCCTGAACAGCAAACTGCAGACCGCCCATAGCATTGATTTCCTCAAAAGCAAGCTCAAGGCCGTTGGCAACAGCCTTGCCGTAAACAGCATAGTCACCGGTCAGAGGACCGCTGGTACCGACCTTAATAACGGAAGTGGTGTTGCCGTTATTGTTGTCGGTATTGTTACCTGCAGACTGACAGCCTGCAAACATTGCCATGACCATCATGGCAGCCAATACGAGTGCAAATACTTTTTTCATGATTTTTCTCCTTTTCATTTTGCGTGGATTTATAAAAAAAGCGGTTGCTACTGCAACCGCCTCTTATACAAGAAAACAGTTGCTATTAATTATAGAATCAGCAGACGGCCCAGGAGTATAATAATAATGGACACTGCCGCAATGACAGTGTCCATTTGTGCATAAATGTGCGCAGAGGTAGTCGCTGCTGCAGAACTTGCGCAGCAGTTGGGATGCTGTTGCATAGAAGTGAAAACAGCAGCCATGACACTTACCTCCTCTGGAATTTGAACCTATTGTATCTCACAGGCATCCATTTGTCAATCTGGCACATTGCAAAAATCGCACATAACAAGCCCTTGGTTTTTGTGCAATTTGTATATTTAGTTGGAAATTTCAGAACCCACGCAAGCCTGAAGAACCTTGGACACCACCGGCACGCATACACTGGCGCCGTATCCGCCGTCCTCCACCACTGCAATAAAAGCCAGAGGATACTTGCTGTCTGTGATAAACCCGGTAAACAACGCGTTGGGTTTCTTATCGCCACCCACCTCACCGGTTCCGGATTTTGCGCTGACATTCAACCCCGGGAATTTTTCTGCGCCATACTTGGCAGTCACATTATAGCTCATATACTCCTGCAAGATTTTTGCCGTTGACTGGGACAGAATTCTACCGTCCTTTTGAGCTTTTGCCTCATAAGTCCGGCTCTTCCCTACCCGAACCTCTTTGACTACATGAGGCGTCACCTGAATGCCATCGTTGGCAATCGCACCCACGAAGGACAAAAAAGCGCAGGGATTGATCTGATCCTTATGCTGACCGATACCACTCCAGGCAACCTGCTCCCCTGTGGCATCCTGTAAATCAAAATTACCTTCCACGGTGGTAATCCCGTCAAAGCTAACGCTTTCGGTAATGCCAAACAGTTCCACATACCGCTGAAGCTTTTCTCTGCCGATTTGCTCTACAATTTGTGCAAAAGCACAGTTACAGGAATTGCAAAAGCTTTCTTTCAGGGTTTGTTTTCCGTGAACATTTTCGCAGGTAATATCACCGGACTGAATAATATAACTACCGGTGCAGGTAAAGCTTTGTTCCTGAATATCCGGAATGGTCTCCAGTGCGATCGCCAGCGTAACGATTTTAAAAATGGAGCCGGGAATATATTTGGACTGGGTAAATCTGTTAACATAGATACCCGTATAGGCACCGGTCTCATCATTTGCAATATCCGGGACCGCTTCGGGATCAAAGATAGGTGTGGTAACAGCGCAAATAAGCTCTCCGGTTTGATAATTATAAACTGCCAAAGTACCGACCCTATCACCCATGGCTTCCAGCGCTGCAGCCTGCACATCTGCAGAAAGTGTAAGGGTAAGTTCTCCCTGGGTTGTGCCGTAGCTGTAAACACCGTTGATAGCATCATAGCCCAAAAGGGCATCAGAATAAGTCTCCACAATACCCGGGCGAATATTACCGGAACGGTCACCAACCCAATGCAGGAAAGCCTTACGCAAAGACGCTTCCTCCGCATAGGTGCGATTTTCGGACTGATCCAGAAGCAGCTGCCCTTCTCTGTCTGCTATTACGCCGGTGCCAATCTTGGTGCCGTCGTAAACATGGGGAGAACCCTGAAACATAATCCAATCCTTAGCGTTTACCAGATAATCGCAGAAAAAGAAAACCAAACCGGAAACCAGAAGCAGAACAAGGATCAGCACAGCAAATGCTCTTGTTGCAATTCTATTCATCCTCATCCCTCCTCTTTTTCACCAGGCGAACGGCAAAGCTTGCATTCTGCCGGGTATCGGCAGCCTTAACAAATGCCAGCAACCCCCATGCACAAATCATACTGGAGCCGCCGTTGGATACAAAAGGAAATGTCACGCCGGTCAAGGGAAGTACATCCACCGTTCCCAAAACATTTAAAATTACCTGAACGATAAGAATCCCCGCAGCTGTGCAAGCGCCAATTGTATAAAAACTGCTTCGTCCCACCGCAGCAGAACGCATGGCAAAAATGCCAAGCACCAAAATGCAGGCCACCAACATCACAGCTGTCAGCATACCCCATTCCTCAGAAATGGTGGCAAACACCACATCGGAATCCGCAGCAAACAGATTCTTCATCCAGCCCTGCCCTGCTCCCAGACCAAACAAGCCACCGGATGCTATACACATCAAGGATCGGGTCTGCTGATAGCCGGTAGTCAAGGGATTTTCCCAAACATGCCGCCAGGCAGAAAATCGCCGCAAGGCATGGGGCGCGATTTTCAGCGCAACCACACCTGCAAAGCCCAAAGAAGCGCAAGCCAGCGTCACAGTACCCACGCTGCCGGAGCGCAAAAACGCAATCACAAGGAATGCGCAGAAGAAAATCAGCGCCGTTCCAAAATCATTCATTAATGCGAGACATCCGCATATTACGGCAGAATACGCAATGAACAGCAGAAGATTTCGTTTGTTCATAATCCGGTCCATGGTGGATGCGCCGGCAAACACAAAGCAAACCTTACTTAACTCCGACGGCTGTAAGGACATGCCTCCAATTTCCAGCCAGTTCTTAGCGCCGTAGTGTTCCTCGCCAAAAAGCAAGGTGATCACCAAAAAACCAATACCGGCAAGCAAAGCAAAATAACGACATACTTTTGCCCGTTCCAGATTTCGTAACGACCATCCAATCACCAAGAATACAAACAGGCCAAGAAGCATGGCAATCAATTGTTTTCCTGCCTCACCCGGCTTGACAGCGGCAATAGCAGCCATACCCATGGTGCAAAGGAAAAAGGCAATAGCCTCCACCTCAAAAGCTGTTCTGCGGATAATCATATAAAAGATAAACAGAAACCATTGACAGGCCATGATTCCTGCAAAGCCCAGCAGCACAGTCCTTCCGTTTTCCGGCGCAGCGCTGAGAAGAAAGCCAACACACAAAAGCGCCTGAATAACAGAAAGCAGCAAAATATTTGCCAAGCTGTCCAGCATACCGGAAGCCTTGGTACGCAGCTGCGCCAGTCGCTGCTCCTGTTTATGAGAAATGGGCTGCAGCTGCATGTTGATGCCGCCGATATTGATGGTATCTTCCGGTTCCACAACACTAATGGAAACCTTTTTCCCATTCAACAGCACACCGCCGCTGGAATGGGCATCAGCAATGGACCAGCTACCGTCGTCATACCGGGTCAAAACAGCATGATTCCTGGACACAGTAGGAAAGTCTACCACAATGTCGCTTTTCTTGCTGCGGCCCAATACATTTTCCCAATGGGTAATGGGCAATTTCTTGCCGTCCTCCAGGCACAGCCATGCCCATATTTCCGGCTCACGGCGAAAAGTCAGCAAGGGCTTTGCGCACCGAAACAGCAGTATCAGCACCAAAACCGGCAGCAAATACCGCATAATGCCAATATAAACATGTAGATAGGTATCCTGCGCCTGGGTAAAGGTACGGATAAACGCATCCATGGCTGTCACCTCCTTTTTCCATACAGTATCACAGAATTCCTAAAAAATCAATTTATCCGTTCCCTTTGTATGCAAAATATGGTATAGTATTTTTAATACTGACTCATGGAGGGACTTACCATGGCAAAATCCGACAATCAAAAAGCAAAAATTCTTTACATAATGGATTATCTTCAACGCAATTCCAGCGAGGACCATCCTGTGAAAGCCTCTGAGCTTATTCAAATGCTGGACAAGCAGCACCGCATCTCTTGTGATCGCAAAACTGTATATTCTGACATTGCAACCCTACAGGACTACGGCATGGATATTGTTTCTCTGCCCGGCAAAAACGGCGGCTATTTTGTGGCATCCCGCAACTTTGACCTGCCGGAGCTGAAACTGCTCATCGATGCGGTTCAATCCAGCCGTTTTCTGACAGAGGAAAAATCCCGGGAATTGATCAAAAAGCTTTGTCAGCAATGCAATGAACAGGATGCCCGTCTGCTCACCCGTACAGTTCTGGTTTCCGGTCGGGTGAGAACCATGAATGACAGTATTTACAATAATGTCGACTATATCCAGGAAGCCATTTCCCTGAACCGGCAAATCAATTTCCGTTATTTTGACTGGGATTTCGGTGGCAAGCGCCGCTACAGAGAAAAAGAATACCTGGCAAGTCCCTACGGGCTTTGCCAGGATAACGAAAACTGTTATTTACTTGCCTATTCTCAGCGCCACGGCATTACCTCCTACCGGGTGGACCGCATGAGCCATATCCGTGTTGCGGAGGAGACCAGAATCCCCTGTCCGGAGTTAACAGGCAAAGCCTTTCATGAACACGCAAATCAACTGTTTCAAATGTATTCCGGCGACAAGGTCAAAGTAAAAATGCGGTTTCACAACAGTTTGATCAATGTTGTTGTAGACCGTTTCGGCAAAGATACTATGCTGATTCCCGACGGTGATTCCCATTTCATCTTCAACGCATCTATTGTTGTCTCCCCCATGTTTTTAAGCTGGATTATCGGTTTCGGAAACAGAGCGCAAATCTTGCATCCTCAGGATGTAAAGGACCGCTGTGTGGCCCTGTGCCGGGAGGTCATGGCGCAGTATCAAGGGTAAAAGAAGCGGTAATTTCCTGCCAGACATCGGTCAAATCACCCGCGTAAGATGCATTGCACATAAGGGTAAGGGCATAATGATAAACGCCGTCATCCAAAATCACGGCTCTGCAAATTTGATCCTCCCCCTCACCTGCCGCTGCCCAAACACATTCAATTCTGTTGTGATCGTTTTCTTCCCGTTCCATGATTTGCAGCTGCTCCCGGGAAAATCCGGATACCTCTCGCAGGGTTTTGTCCAAATCTCCCGCAGGCAAATTCTGAATTGCAATAGAAAAGCCGTTGCATAAGAAAATCTTACTGCCGTCTTCCCCCCGCATGGCTTCTGCGCCCTCCGGTACGAATACCGCAATTTCCTCCGCCTGTTGAGTCGGCAAGGGACTGTGTACATCCAGCATGGTTTCCATATCCTTGGATACACCGCAGCCGGTCAAAAGAAATACCAGAGCAAAAATCCACCATTTTCTCACTTTCATTCCTCCCGAAAGGTAAGTCTAATATGTTCCTCATTTACCTGTTACTAATCAATGCGGCGGGATTTCTCCTTATGCTTATTGACAAGAGAAAAGCCGTTAAAAATCTTTGGCGTATTCCTGAGGCTACCTTGCTGGGCATTGCCCTTCTGGGAGGAAGCCTTGGAATCTTAGGTGGAATGTATTCCTTTCGTCACAAAACCCTTCATTTAAAATTTACCATTGGCATACCGGTGATTCTTGCCTTGCAAATTATCTTATTTTGCATGTTTAGCCGATAAAAATCGCAGAGCTTTTCAGCTCTGCGATTTTTTAATTTCTTCAACGATTGCTTCTGCGCACTGAATGCCATCCAGTGCTGCAGACATAATGCCACCGGCATAGCCTGCGCCCTCTCCGGCGGGATACAATCCCTTGACCGCAGCCTGCCGTGTTTCACCCCGCAGGATTCTTACCGGCGAGGAGCTTCTGGTTTCCGGTGCTGTTAACACCGCATCCTCTGAGGAAAAACCGGCTAAATTGCCATCCAACCGGGGAAGCGCCTCTTTCAATGCAGCAGAAATTCTACCGGGAAGAACCGCATTCAAATCACACCAGGTCACACCGGGACGATAGGTAGGCTGCACCTCTCCGGGACCATCGCTGGCCACCCCTCGCAGAAAATCTCCTACCTTCTGCGCAGGAGCATAATAATTCCCACCACCGGCACGGTATGCTGCCTCCTCAATTTCCTGCTGATAATACATGCCCGCAAGAGGTCCCTCCCCGGGAACATCCTGGGGATTTACTGTAACCAGCAATGCGGCATTGGCATTTTCACCACCACGGTCAGCATAGCTCATGCCATTGGTAACCACACGACCCTCCTCAGATGCAGCGGCTACCACAAAACCTCCGGGACACATACAAAATGTATACACAGTCGCATCCTCCAAATGGCATACAAGCTTGTAGTCCGCGGGAGGCAATACGGGATTCTCTTCACCATATTGGGCCTTATCCACCAACGCCTGTTTATGCTCAATGCGAACACCCATTGCAAAGGGTTTCGCCTCCATAGGAATACCGGCATCCCGAAGCATAACAAAAGTATCTCTTGCACTGTGTCCAATGGCAAGAATTGCATGATCGCAAGGAATGGTTTCCCCTTTATCAGTTTGAACCCCAGTCAGAACGCCGCCATCAATTTCAAGCCCGGTCATCTGGGTTTCAAACCGCACTTCTCCCCCGAGATCAACAATGCGCTTGCGGATATTTTGCACAACCTCCAAAAGCACATCTGTGCCCACATGGGGTTTTGCATCAAACAGGATATCCTCCCCGGCGCCTGCCTTCACAAATTGTTCCAACACCCAGCCGATTCTGGGATTATTCACGCCAGTATTTAATTTGCCATCGGAAAAAGTTCCGGCGCCGCCCTCGCCAAACTGCACATTGGAGGTAGTATCCAGCGCACCGGTTTCAAAGAAGTGCCGCACCTTTTCATGGCGGGTCTGGGCATCCTGTCCCCGTTCCAATACCAATGGTTTCAATCCTGCCATGGCCAGAATCAGCGCTGCAAACATACCCGCAGGGCCAAAGCCGATTACCACGGGACGATTCCCGGAGAACTGGCACTTTTTGGGAGGTTTATAAAAACTAACCGGCGCAATGGCAGCGCGCTTGCAGCCGCTTTGGCGCAAAATCTTGTTTTCATTGCCGTCAACTGTCACATCCACCGTGTAGACAATTTTCACATCCGGCTTCTTGCGGGCATCCACGGAGCGGCGAACAATCCTTAGCCCACGCACCTTGGAATTGGGCAGCTTCAGCAGCCGCGCCGCTTCAAAGGGAAGCTGATGCACCGAATGTTCCGGGGGCAAGGATATTTCTCTAATACGAATCATTTATAAATCCTTTCCTGCATGCAAGCCTGCCATTCGTCCGGAGCTCCATGCCCACTGTAAATTATAGCCGCCGCAATCCCCGTCCACATCCAGCACCTCTCCGCAGGCATACAACCCGGGTACAAGCTTACTTTCCATGGTGTTTTCATCAAAATCAGCAGTACGCACACCTCCGGCGGTCACCTGCGCGCTATCCATACCCATAGGTTCTGTCAAAGGAATCTCAAACGCCTTTACCAGATGGCAAACCTCTTCCACTTGTTGCCGGGAAATATCTCCTACAACCCCGCCCCGAATACCGGCAGCGCGGGTCACCACACGGCCCAGGCGATTGTGAAGAACACCGGTGAGAAGTTCTTCTGCATTTAGGTCTTTTTTCTTAGCCAAAAGAGTAGCTGTCAGTTCTTCCACCGTAACATGCGCAAGCAAATCCAAACGACAAATCCAGCTCCCCTTCTGACTGCAAACATCCCGGGAAATCTCAAAAATCACAGGGCCGGACACGCCGTACTCCGTAAACTGAATTTCACCGCTGCTTTCTGCAAATAATTCTCCGTCATGGAGAATTTCTGCACGGCAATTTGCCCGAACACCCTTTAACGCACTAATGCCCGCCCAATCAGTTTTTAGTTGCACCAAAGCAGGTCTTAACCGGGTGCTGGAATGTCCTAATTTCCCCAGCAGCTTATAGCCGGCCATACTGCCGCCCAGCTTTGTTCCTGCCAGACCGCCGCATGCAATGATGAGACGATTGCAAAGAATGGATTCTTCCCCGTTTCCCACAGAAAAACCATCCTGCAATTTCCTTATTTTTGTAACTTCAAAGCCGGTAATCACCTGGATATTCGGCTTTTCCAAAGCAAATCGCAGTACATCTACCACAGAATTTGCCTGATCGGAATAGGGATATATCTTTCCGGAATACTCTGTCACGGTATACAGGCCCAAGCCACGAAACCAGGCAAGGGTATCCGTCGGCGGAAATGCCCGGATGGCAGCATCTGCAAAGGCAGAATTCTCCCCATGATAAACACCGGGCAAGGCTTTTTCGTTAGACAGATTACATCTTCCGTTTCCGGTAGCAAGAAGCTTTCTTCCCAATCTCGCCTGCCTTTCCAGCAAAATCACTTGTGTACTGGGATTTTCCGCCGCTGCCAATGCAGCAGCCATGCCGGAGGCACCACCGCCTACGATTGCCACGACCATGGTATTACACCTTCTTTCTTACCGCCATTATACAGCAGATTCTTCCCATACACAAGAAAAACTTCCTTGCAATCCCCATTTCCTGTGATATAATACCTTCGGTGATGAAATGGACAGATCCAATATTGTTAAAATCGCTCACACACCTGAAGACAGGGTTTTGCTTGCAAAAATTTGGGATAAAATTCAAACAGGAATCCGTAAAAACATTCCGGCTGCAACCTGCTTTCTCTCCCCCAGAGGGCTGGAAATGGCCCGATATTTATTTGGTGAACTGCCCGGCCTCGTTCGGTTTGGCGGATATGAATCTGCAGAACGGAAAATGCTTATATATCTTCCCGATTATTTAGACGATGACTATTTATGGAGTGACGATGCGCCGATCGCCTGTCTGCACACCACCTACTATGAGGCAGATATTCTTTCTCATCGGGATTTTCTCGGCGCACTCATGGGCAGCGGCATTGCAAGAGAAGTTGTTGGCGATATTTGTGTAGGCAAAGGCAGCACAGACTTCTTTGTTACAGATGAAATTGCCCCCTATATTCTGCAAAACTTTCAAAGTGCAGGAAGAACTAAGTTGCATATTACTCGCATTCCCCTGTCACAGGCTAACATTCCCCAGCCGGAAATCGCAGAAATCAAAGATACCCTTGCATCCCTTCGGTTAGACAGTATGATCAGCGCCGGTTTTCGAATCAACAGAACCCTTGCCGCAGAGCACATTTCATCCGGACGGACAGCCATTAACGGGCTAATCTGTGAAAAACCAGATAAAGCAATTGCCGAAGGAGCTAAAATATCCGTAAGAGGCTTGGGCAAAATAAAGCTTGCAAAAGTGAACGGACAAACCAAAAAAGGTCGAATCAGTGTTGTGATTCACCGGTATATATGAGGTAAAAATATGAACATGAACGAAGTCATCGCCCGCATTAACGAGCTGGCAAAAAAGGCAAAAACAGAAGCACTTACTCCCGAAGAAATTTCTGAACGGGATCGGCTTCGCCGCATTTATATTGATTCTGTAAAAGCAAGTCTTGTAGGCAATTTGGAAAACACCTATATCGTTGAGCCCGACGGCACAAAAAGAAAGCTGCAGAAGAAGGAATAAGCCATCCTTTCTCTTTGTAAAATCAAGGGATAATGTTGTCTTTATCCCTTGACAAACCCTTTTCCCTATGCTAGAATGTCTTGGCAATCAATTCAATACTGGTTGATTCGGAGTGATACCCAAGAGGCCGAAGGGGCTCCCCTGCTAAGGGAGTAGGCGTCTAAACAGCGCGCGAGGGTTCAAATCCCTCTCACTCCGCCATAAAAGCGACACATCAAATGGTGTGTCGCTTTTATGCTTTGTGTAGGCTTTTTTATTCTCTGTTTACACTGCGGTAGGCCGATGGGGATACACCTTTCCATCTACGGAACACATCTCCAAAATAGTTACTGCTGGTAAATCCGCATTGCTCTGCAATTTCTCCCATGGACAAATCCGTACTTTCCAGCAGCAATTCGGCTGCTCGAATTCTGGTTTGGGTCAAATATTCCTGAAATCCAAAGCCGGTGAGCTGCTTAAACCGCTTGGAGAAATAGGTTTGTTCCATATACACCATTGCCGCCGCATCCTGCAAAGAAAGGGGCATATCAAAATGCTCGCTGATATATCGGGCAACATCCTGGATTTTGTCAGCGCTTTCGCTTGCGCAGATATCTTTTTTCTTTCCATATCGTAAGGCGCATAACAAAATATCGTAGACCATGTGATTGGCAAACGCCTGGGTATACGGCGAAGAAAGATCGTTTTCCTGTTCAATCTGCTCCATATCCGTCAGAATCTGGTTAGCCGCATTGAGAGGCAGCTGAATGCATCCGGAGTCCATTAATGCACCAAATGCTTCTTCTCCCAGATTTTGAACAAGGGGCTGCAGGTTCTCATCGTCTACAAAAAGCACATACCTGTCATAGCCCACCATTCCCGGAGATGTGGTTCTGTGTAATTCATTTTTAGGGACAATAACCAGATTCCCCGGAGACACATCATAAATTCGGTGACCAATAAAATACCGCCGCTGACCGGACACCAGAAAATACAGTTCATGGGCATCATGGGCATGCAAACGCACCATGCTGTCCGGGGCAGACGATGCTGTTTTGTGTAAGAAAATACCCTTTCCCCGTTGCTGCATAGTATCACCTCTTTTGTTCAGTATAGCATAGCTTTTATAAAAGTGCAATATTTCTGTAATATAAGCCCTATACTCCCAAGATATCAGTTGCATATACTTTTCATTTGTACTATAATAATAGAAAATTATAATAGGAGTTTACCATGCAACGCATTTTCAATGACCATATTCTGCGCAATACACAACCATTGACCGGACAATGGAAATTTGCCGTCGACCCGGAAGATCAAGGTTTGGTGCAAAAATGGTATGACGGTCTGAAAGAAAGCCGGCTTGTTAATGTTCCCTCCGTATGGAATACCCAGTTAGATCTTTTGGAATACGAAGGCGCAGCCTGGTATGAAAAGGAATTCTATTCCCAGGGTGGCTGCCTGCGGTTCTGCTTTGAAGGTATTATGACTGAAGCTGATGTGTGGCTGGACAGCGTGCATCTGGGGTATCACTACGGCGGTTTCTGCCAGTTTGATTTCATTGCCCGGGATATTCAGCCCGGTAATCACAAGCTGACTGTTCGTGTGGATAACCGCTTTAATGCGCAATCCATTCCCGCCGCGAAGGTAGATTGGTATCACTACGGTGGTATTACCAGAAATGTATCTGTAGAAACCTTGAAAGGTCTGTGCGTTCTAAACAATCGCCTGGAATATACCCTGAATGATGATCGCACCGCAGCGGATTGCCGCTTCGTTCTGGAGCTTTATAATGCAGAAGCTGAAACCGTCTGCGATGATGTAACCGCTTCCTTGGATGGTGTTTGCGTCTATAAAGACAAGGTTTCTCTGGAATCTGCTGCATACCGGGAGCTTACCTCTCCCCTCTTTACTGTTAAAAATATCCGTCTTTGGGATCCTGCCCAGCCCGCCCTCTACCCCATTGCCATCCGTACCGCCACCGACGATCTTTTCGATCGTACCGGTTTCCGTACAATAGAGGTTATAGGTCAAAAGATTCATATTAACGGAAAGCCCTTTGAAATTCGAGGTGTCAACCGCCACGAAGAACATCCTGATTGGGGTATGGCTTTCCCCCAAGGTCTCATGTATCGGGATCTGGACATTATTCAGGATCTCGGCTGCAACTCCCTCCGTGGCTCCCACTACCCCAATTCTCAGGTGTTTGTGGACATGCTGGACGACCGCGGCATCCCCTTCTGGAGTGAAGTTCCCTTCTGGGGTCACGGCTACACCAACGAAACCGCCGGAGATCCGGTTGTAGTGGAACGCGGTCTGCAAATGCATAAAGAAATGATCAAGTATTATTATAACCACCCTTGTATCATCATCTGGGGCATGCACAATGAAATGCCCACCGGTGAGCCCGCCATGCTGAAAATGACCAAGCTTTACTATCCCTATCTAAAGGAAAACGGAGGCAACCGTCTTGTCACCTACGCAACGGACAAGCCCCTGGTGGATATTTGTCTGGAATACTGCGACATCATCTGCCTGAACCGCTACGCAGGCTGGTATTACAAGGACCGAAACGGTTGGCCCGAAGAAATGGAAGCTTTCCGTCAGCGCCGTAAGGAGCTGGGTCTGGAGCACAAGCCTGTGATCTACAGCGAATTCGGTGGCGCCGCAATTTACGGACATCACACCTTTGATGACCTTCGAGGCACAGAAGAATACCAGGCTACCATGCTGGATAAGGCGCTGCGTGCCTTCCATGCCGACCCCATGGTCGCCGGTTTCTACATTTGGCAATTCTGTGACATTAGAACCTGCCGCCAGATGGGACTGGATTGCGCCAGAAGCTACAACAACAAAGGAATTCTCAACGAATACCGCAAGCCCAAACTAGCCTACTATATAGTCAAAAAAGCAAACAGCGAATTTGAAAGTGAGGAATAAAAAATGAATCAAATTACCAATCATGTAAAACCCAACCGCACAGTTAAAGTGCTGCAGTTTGGCGAAGGCGGCTTCCTGCGCGGCTTCGTGGACTGGATGCTGCAAAAGCTCAACGATGCCGGTCATTGGAGCGGTAGTGTTGCTGTGGTACAGCCCATTGAAAAGGGCATGTGCGACATGCTTTCCGCCCAAAACTGTTTGTACACCCATATCATTCGTGGCGCAGAAGGTGTTGAAAAGACCCTTGTGGATGTGATTGATCATTGCGTGAAGCCCTATGATGATTTCGAGGCTTATCTGAAGCATGCAGAAAATCCCGACCTTCGTTTCATCGTTTCCAACACCACCGAATCCGGCATTGTATTTGAAGCAGACAATCTGCCTACGGATGTTCCTCCCCACAGTTTTCCCGCCAAAGTCACCCTTTTCCTGAAGCGCCGTTTTGACCTGGGATTACCCGGCTTTGTATTCCTGCCCTGTGAGCTCATTGACCGCAATGGCGACAATTTGAAAAAGTGCGTTCTGCAGTATGTTACGCTTTGGAATATGGATCAGGCTTTCGCTGACTGGGTTGCAAAAGAAAATGTTTTCTGCAACACCCTGGTGGACCGCATCAACACCGGCTATCCCCGTGACGAAAAGCTGGATCTGGGCTACGAGGACAATATGGTCAACACCTCTGAATACTTCCATTTGTGGGTTATCGAAACCGACCACGATCTGGAAGCAGAACTGCCCTTCACCAAGTCCGGTTTGAATGTGATCGTCACCAAGGATGCCCTTGAGCGCTATCGCACCCGCAAGGTGCGTCTGCTTAACGGCGCCCATACCTCCATGGTTGCCCATGCTCTGCTCAGCGGACTGGAAACTGTGCGTCAATGCATGGAAGACGAAGCCATACACAACTTTCTGGAAACCTGCCTTTATAAGGAAATCATTCCCACGCTGGATTTGCCCCAGGACGAGCTGAAAGCCTACGCCGCAGATGTGCTGACCCGTTTCAACAACCCTTACATCAAGCATTATCTTGCAGATATCTCTCTGAATTCCATCAGCAAATACAAGGTTCGTGTGCTGCCCTCTGTGCTGGAGTACAAAAACCGCTTTGGCAGCTATCCCAAAAACCTGGTAAAGGGTCTGGCCCGTATTCTCGAGTTCTATCGGGATGGAACTCCCAGAGATGACGCTTCCGTTATCGACTATATCCGCAATCATACCAACGAGGAGATTCTTGCCCACACTGAATTCTGGGGTGAGGATCTGACCTGCCTGCGGGAGGAGCTTGCCAATGCGTATACATCCAAATGATAATGTGGAAGTCCACGACGATGGGCAAAAATATGCGCTGACCGAAATTAAAACAGGTGAAAACATCATTAAATTCGGTTTTCCCATTGG
Source organism: Faecousia sp. (assembly GCA_045635065.1). Taxonomy (GTDB): domain Bacteria; phylum Bacillota; class Clostridia; order Oscillospirales; family Oscillospiraceae; genus Faecousia. The sequence continues at coordinate 27,924 of JAZRBJ010000039.1, forward strand.
TCACGCCAAGCAGGATATTCATGTGGGTGACAAGATCGACCCATCCAATCTGAAATCCAACCTTTCCGGTTTGGGCGAGTGGACCTATACTCCCTTTCAAATGCCCGATACCCCCAAAAAAGAGGCCACCTTCCAGGGTTACCTCCGCGACAACGGCAATGTGGGCATCCGGAATGAGCTTTGGATTGTACCCACTGTAGGCTGCGCCAACGGCATTGCCAAGAATCTGGCCGCTGCCACCGGCGCCAAGGCTATGACCCACCCCTACGGCTGCTCTCAGCTGGGCGGCGACCATTTGACCACCATGAAAGTTCTGCGGGGCTTGATTCACCATCCCAACGCAGGCGGTGTTCTGGTGCTTGGTCTGGGTTGCGAAAACAACGGTCTGGACACCTTCCGTCCCTTCCTGGGCGAAATTAACGAAAACCGTGTAAAATTCCTCAATCTGCAGGACTGCAAAGACGAAATGGCAGAAGGCATTGCTGTGCTGGAAAGCATCAAGGCTGTCATGGCCAATGACCGACGCACCGCCGTACCCGTTTCCAAGCTGCGCATTGCTGTCAAGTGTGGCGGCAGTGACGGCTACAGTGGCATCACCGCCAACCCTCTGGTTGGTATGGTCGCCAACACCTTCGATGAATATGGCGCTACCATTTTGATGAGTGAAGTCCCGGAAGTCTTTGGCGCAGAGCAGATTTTGCTTTCCCGCTGCAACAGCAAGGAAACCTTTGACAAAGCTGCAGGTATGATTCAGGCCTTCCGTCAATACTTCCTGGATCACGGCGAAGGCATTGCCGAAAATCCCTCTCCCGGCAACATTGCCGGCGGCATTTCCAGCCTGGAGGAAAAATCTCTGGGTTGTGTGCAGAAGGCAGGCTATGTGCCTCTAGTGGGTGCATTAAACTTCGGTGAAACGCCGGAGAAGAACGGCGGCCTGTATCTGGTAAATGGCCCCGGAAATGACATGGTTGCCGTTACTACGCTGGCAGCCTCCGGCGCCCAGATGATTTTGTTCACCACCGGCCGAGGCACTCCCCTGTGCGGCCCTGTTCCCACTTTAAAAATCGCGACCAACACACCCCTTGCCGAAAAAAAATCCCACTGGATCGATTTTAATGCCGGTGTGATTCTGAGCGGTGCAGACCGTGATGAAACCTGCAAGGCGCTGTTTGATCTGTGCATTGCCACCGCAGAAGGTCGGGAAAGTAAGGGCGAGATCAGCAACTACGCTGATATTGCCATTTTTAAGGACGGCGTAACACTATAACGCAAGTAAGGAGGCAAGCCATGTTCAAATCTATTACACCAGAACAGGCAGGTATTTCCTCCCGACATGTGGAACAATTTATCCGCACTCTGAACAAGCGCGGTCTTGCCACCCACAGCTTCCTTCTCATGCGGGGAAATGACATTTTTGCAGAGTGCTACTGGAAACCTTTCCACAAAGATTTCTGCCACAGAATGTACTCCCAGACCAAAAGCTATGTGGGCATTGCCATCGGATTACTGATAGAAGATGGCAAGCTGAAGCTTACCGACCGGATTTGCGATCACTTCCCGGAAAAAATCACGAGGAAATTCCGGGTCATCTGGGAATGCAGACAATCCAAAATATGCTTACCATGCAAACCTGTGGCTCTCCTCCCGATTGGTTTGCTCACAGTGACCCTGACCGCACCCATTTGTACATGAACGAAAACCCTGCCAGGCATTATCCCGGCATGCGTTGGAGATACGACTCTCCCGGCTCTCAGGTGCTTTCCTCCCTTGTGGAAAAGCTTGCCGGCAAATCTTTGTTTGATTTTCTGAACGAGCGTATTTTCAGCCAGCTTGGAACCTTCCAAACCGCCACCATTTTGAAGACCCGCAATGGTGACAGCTGGGGTGATTCTGCGTTGCTTTGCACAATTCGGGATATGGCGTCCTTTGGCAGATTGCTCATGAATTACGGCAAATGGAACGACCGGCAACTGATCAGCGAAGACTATGTTCGCACTGCAACATCCCCGGTTGTGGATAACGACACCACAGGGTTCACAGAATTTCAGTCCATGGGCTATGGCTACCAGATTTGGTGCATTGGTGAGGATTGTTTCTTCTTTAACGGCATGGGTTCCCAGCTTACCTTCTGCTTCCCCAAACAAGATTTGCTGTTCACCATCACCTCAGATAACCAGGGTTATCCCGAGGCGAAGGGTTTGATATACGCCGCCCTTTCAGATTTTATTCTGGACAATATTCAGAACGATCCCCTGCCTGAAGATCCCGCTGCCGTTGAAAGTCTTCAATCCTTGGGTAATTCTCTGGAGCTGATGCACCTTGAGGGCAATAAGGGATCCTCCTACAGCCATATCATCAACGGAAAAACCTATGTATGCGAGGAGAACATCACAGGAATTACCAAATTCTCCCTGCATTTTAATGACGATAATACGGGAGAATTCCGCTACACCAACGCCCAGGGTGACAAGATTTTGTACTTTGGTGTAGGCAAAAATGTATTTGGAAAATTCCCTCAGTATGGCTATTCCCATCTCCGTGGCGGAATGGAAAATGACGACGGCTATCTTTACGATTGCGCTGCCTCGGCAGCATGACGTGAAAAGCATAAAATGCAGCTGAAGGTTCAGATCATCGATAAATATTTCGGCAACATGATTGCCTCCTTCTGCTTTGAAGAGAACAGAGCTGTGGTCTCCATGATCCGCACCGCTGAAGATTTCCTCAAAGAATACCGCGGTATTTTCAATGCTGTTCTGGAATAAGGAGACGCTGTTATGGGAAAGAGCTTCATCAGCAATTATATAACTGCTCCGCAGATCATAACCCCTGACGATGGCGCTCACTACTTCTTTGGCTACTACGACATGCGGGCTACCCAGGGAAACCGTCATCTGGCCCATCGTGTGTCATTTATGGACCGTATTCCCGATACTGACGATATTGCCCAGCTGGGTTATCTGGAAAACGGAAAATTTACCTGCTTTGCAACAACCACCGCATGGAATTTCCAGCAAGGCGCCATGTTGCAGTATCATCCTTTTTTGGAGGACACCGTATATTACAATGTGTTCCGTGACGGCAAGGAATGTACTGTGACGCACAACTACACCACCGGAGAGAAAAAGTACACCGACAAAGCAACCGCCTGCGTTTCCCCCGATGGCAAATGGGGTCTGGCTGTGAATTTTGCTAGAATCTTTGCCTTCCGTCCCGGCTACGGCTATGCCGCCAGTGTGGATCCCCATCCCAATGTACCCGCTCCGGAAGATGACGGAATCTTCCTTACCGATATGCAAACAGGTATTTCCACACTGCTGGTTACCTATCCAACGCTGGCAAAGGTCTGCGGCTATGCTCCCGAAGCTAAGATTCTGGTGAATCATATCACCTTTAATCCCAGGTCCAACCGGTATGTGGCATTAATCCGTGACTTCCCCACCCCGGACAGGAAATGGTGGCAATGGAAGACCACCTTGATTGCCGGCGATCTCAAGGAGAAAATCTGGGTGCTTCCCTCTGATTTTTATGCTTCTCATTATGTGTGGAAGGATGAAAAACACCTGATCATTCATTGCTCCGCAGAGGCCCGGGAAAAGAAACGACTGTACGAAATTAATACGGAAGACGGAAGCTTTTCCGAACTGCAGATTCCTTACTGTAGCGAACAAAAGCAAGGTGACATTCATTGCAATATTTCTCCCGACGGAAAATATGTCATTGGTGACGGCTATCCCATTGAAGGTTACCGCTGGATTGAAGCATTAAATCTGGAGACAGGCGCAACCCGTACGCTTTTGAAATCCCGTACCGTTGCTCCCCCCGTAACCGATGTGCGCTGCGATTTGCACAATCTCTTTGCCTTTGACGGCAAATACATCAGCTACGATACCACCGAAAACGGTTGCCGCCAAATAGCCATCGTGCCCATTGATATTTTGAATTTCTGACATGCGTAACCCTGCCGGTTTACGGCTGGGTTACTTCTTGACTTTTTCCTCATAGGGTGGTATAGTTTAGCACACACGGAGAGTTGTCCGAGCGGTTTAAGGAGCCAGTCTTGAAAACTGGTGATGCGGCAACGCACCGTGAGTTCGAATCTCACACTCTCCGCCAAAAGCACCTGCATTTTGCAGGTGCCTTTCCTATAATATGATTGCGCAGTCCGGAACTCTATGGTACAATGGGCAAAAAGGAGTGATGCAATATGGCAAAAACCATTCTCTTTGATCTGGACGGAACCCTTACCGATTCTGGCGAAGGCATTATCAATTGCGCCGCTTTGGCTCTGCGTCATTTTGGTCTTCCAGTACCCGACAGAGAAACCATGCGGGTGTTTGTCGGTCCACCGTTAACTGATACATTCGTTAAATTCGGTGTCCCGGAGGATAAGGCGGACGACGCGGTAGAAGTTTACCGCAGCCGGTATACCACTGTTGGTAAATTTGAAAACTTCCCCTACCCCGGCATCCCTGAGCTGCTGGAAACCCTGCGTTGCCAGGGCCATACCCTGTTGGTAGCCACCTCTAAACCGGAAGCACTTTCTGTAGAGATTATGGAAAAATTTGAGTTGGCGCAATATTTTGACCGAATTTGCGGCGCCAGCTTTGATCGCAGCCGCAGCAAGAAAGAAGAAGTAATTGCCTATCTTCTGGAGGAAACCGACCATCCTGAAAACATGGTTATGGTAGGAGATACCGCTTTTGATGTAGTCGGCGCTGCAGAACACGGAATTCCCACCATTGGCGTTTCCTGGGGCTACGGAACAGTGGAAGATATGAAAAAAGCAGGCGCCATTGCCATTGCCCATACCACCCAGGAACTCCTGGACCTTCTTAATAAATAAAAATATCCCCTAAATGAGCAGGCTCATTGAGGTGATATTTTTATACACGAAGCAAATTGATCAAAAGG